>CAZDHN010000377.1:0-6492 GCA_964505115.1 uncultured Planctomycetaceae bacterium | reverse complement strand
GGCCGGGCTGGGCAAGGCGCTGATGGTTACCAGCCACATCCTGCCCGAGTTGTCCAGAATTTGCGACCGCTTGGCGATAATCGTTGGCGGGCGGCTGCGAGCGTTCGGACCCCTGGATGAAATCATGCGGAAGGTCACGCCGCTACGCACGGTTGAGGTGCAACTGGTCTCGCGCGAGCAGGTCGAGCCGGCCGCCGGGCTGATACGCCAGCAGGCCGAGCCGGACGTCGAAGTCAGCACCTCGATGGCCGAGGCCACGGTCCGCTTCAGCACCAGCCTCGGCGAGGAAGAGTTGGCCGGAATCCTGGCCAAACTGACCGGCGCCGGGTACTCGGTGAGCCAGTTCCGCGAGCTCCAGACCGAGCTGGAAGACACCTTCCTCTCGATTACCCGCCAAGCTACCGAGAATGCAACACCATGACCAACCCGATTATCCAACGCGAACTGGTCGGCCTGTTGCGCACGCGCAAAGCGCTGGCCATGCAACTTTGCCCGGCAATTGTGTTCGCCCTATTGGTGATACTCCGCTGGCCGACGGACGCCCGGGTTGGCCTTTCGGGCGTGCAGGCGCAAGAGGTCTTCCGGCTGTTCGGATACGGGCTGTTGGCCACGCTACTATTGTTCGTGCCGGTCTTTCCGGCCACAACCATCGTCCGCGAGAAGATGCGCGGCACGCTGGCCCTGCTGCTGGGTTCGCCCATGAACGCCTGGTCGATCTATTTCGGCAAGTTCCTGGGCGTGCAGACGTTCGTCTTCCTGCCGCTGGTGATGAGCATTCCGGCCGCCGCCGCCTGCTACGCGATGGGGGGAATCTCCTTCTGGGGCGACGTGGTCATGCTCTATGCCGTCCTGGGGCTGGTCACCGTGCAGTACACCGCGCTGGGATTGTTCGTCAGCAGCGTGGCCAACTCGTCGGACGGGGCGCTGCGGGCGACCTACGGTTGCGCGCTCTTGATGTCGGTCGTCTCGCTCGGACCGTACCAGTTCCTGCAAGGCAAACAGTGGCCGCTAACCGTGGCCGCGGTCGAGTGGCTGCGATGCCTTTCGCCCATCCCAGCGGTGATGGAAATCCTCGGCCACGGCGACGCCGGCTCGCACGGCCTGATCTCCGTGGACGGCACGCCCGGGCGGTTCGTTATCCTGGCGCTGGTGACGACGGCCTTCTTCATGATCCGCACCGCCATCCGGCTGCGGCCGACAATGTTCGATCGTTCCCGCTCGCAAGGCATTATCACCGATGATTTGGGCATGGGCCGGCAAGTGGCGCGGCGGGCATTTTTCCTGGTCGATCCGCAGCGGCGGAAGAAGGCGATCGGATGGTTCCGCAATCCGGTTACGGTCAAGGAGTTTCGCCAGCGCCGCTTCGGCCGTTCGCACTGGATGATCCGGCTGGTGGCTGGCTGCGCGCTGGTTTCGCTCACCCTGACTCACGCGGCCACGGCCGGCACCTTGGATTGGGGCGTGGAGACGATCGGCGGCATCATGGTCGTTTTGCAGGTGGCTCTGGTCGTGTTGCTCACGCCCAGTCTGGCCGCCGGGTTGATCAGCACGGAACACGAGAACGGCGGTTGGGCCATCCTGCGGATGACCCGGCTCTCGGTCGGCCAAATTGTGCGAGGCAAGCTGTTTAGCGTCGCCTGGCCGCTGGTGCTGATTCTCCTGGCCACGCTGCCCGGCTATGCCGTAATGATGTACATCATGCCCGTCCTGGCTCAGCAGATATCCTACGTGCTGGTCTGCCTGGTGCTGGCGGCCGTCTTCGCGTTGCTCTTAAGCGCCACGGTCAGCAGCTTCTTCCGCCGCACCGCCCCGGCCACGATAACCGCCTATTCGATTCTGGTGGGTATCTGGGGCGGAACGACGCTGATCTGGCTGGGCCGCGACGCGCCATTCGGACACCGCATCGTCGAGTCGGCACTGTTAATCAACCCGATGGCCGCCGCGCTGAACGTGCTGGAGGTGCCCGGCTTCGTCGACTACGATCTGGTGCCGGCCAACTGGTGGTTTGTCGGCGCGGCATGCGTTGCCTGCCTGGTCGTGCTGACCGTGCAGATCTGGCGTTTGACCCGACCCGAATAATGCCCAAGTGCTGATGCTACTCGGAGTTATGAAATGGTAAATATAAAGCCGCGACCGTTTATAAAGCCGCGACCGTTGGTCGCGCTGGAAGTTTTGGAAGACCGCGTGCCTTATGCTACGCGCGCGACCACCGGTCGCGGCTTTATAGGTATTGCGTTGCTGCTGGTTGCGTCGGCATCCGGCTTGTGGGCGGCGGAAGTGGCGCCGGTGATGGACAGCGATCCGCCCTTCTCGCTGCCGGTGGACGTGCCCATCTTCTCGCCCAAGCTCAAGCCGCTTTGGCTGGAAGCGCTGGCCCAACCCGAGGCCGACCTCAAGCGGCGCGTGGCGGAAACCATTGCCAACGCGCATCGTCGCGGCATGCCCGACCTGGAAGATGCGGCCGGACCGCTTGCCGAGACGCTGGACGCGGCCGAGCAGCATCCGATTGTAAAACTCTCCTGCGCCCGGGCGCTTGTCGAGTTGGACGCCCGCCAGACCGCGGCCGTTTTGTGCAAGCACGCGGCGCTCGACCGTTACGACATGGGGCCGCTGGTCGAGCCGGTCCTGGCCCGCTGGGACCATAAGCCGATGCGCCCCGTCTGGCTGGCCCGGCTGGAAGCGACCGACACGGCGTCCGGTCCGCTGCTTCTGGCAATTCAGGCTCTGCTGGAGGTGAAGGACCAAAAGGCCTGCCTGCATCTGGCCCAATTCGCCCTGGACCCGCACATGGCTCCCGACATTCGCCTGGAATCGGCCCGGGCGATAGGGCTGCTTGAGCGGTCGGGCCGTGAAGCCGACGCGAGTCGCCTTTGGGCCGACAAATCGCCCGAGAAAATCGTCGACCGGCTGGTGGCCGCCCGGCTGGTCGCGCATCACGGCGGCGACGAGGCGGAGAAGCTCTTCGCCCAAATGGCGCTCGATCCGGAGCCGTCGGTTGCCGCGATTGCCTTGGGCCGGTTGTTGGAGATCGACCCCATGCTGGTCCGGCCCTTGAACCGAAAAACGATGGCCAGCCCCGACGCCAAGGTTCGCCATCTGACTGCCCGGGCAATGTTCGGCCAGCGAACGCCCGAGGCCGTCGAACTGCTCGGCCTGATGCTTGACGATCCGCACCCGGGCGTGCGAATCTACGCGCAGGAGTCGCTAATCGAATTGGCCTCCGACGCCAAGCTCGACGCCCTGGTCCGCGTGGCGGGCACCAAGATGCTGGCAACCGACCGCCGCTACGGTCTGGAGCAGGCGGCGCTGGTGCTGGGCGCTCTGGATCACGAGCCGGCCGCCGATCGGCTGGTCGAGCTGTTGGAGCACAAGGAGCCGAAGGTTTACGTCACGGCGGCCTGGGCGTTGTGCCAGTTGCTGGTTCCCGGTACGGCCGACGCCATGTTCGACAAAGTCCGCCGCGAGACGGAATTCACCCTGAAACTGGCCAAGAAGCTTGCCGCGATCTACGCGAAGGACCCCTTCTCGTTCGTCGAGATACCGCCGCTTCGTGACAAGTACGACCAGTTGAGCCACCTGATGCAAGCCTTGGGTCGGTTGCGTTACTCGAAGGCCAACGCACTCTTCCGGCAGTTTCTACCCAAGCCGCCCATGCCGGGCTTGATGGATCCGCCCGTGGTCGAGACGACCAAGCAGGAAGAACTCCGCGCGGCGGCCGTCTGGGCGTTCGGCTACATCTACGAGAAGGAGAAACCCAGCAAGGGGCTGACCGCCATATTCCGCCAGCGACTTAGCGACATGGATATCGTCAATTCCGAAAGCGCCAAGCTGCGTCGAATGGCGGCAGTCAGTCTCGGCCGCATGAAAGACAAGGAGTCGCTGCCCGTCCTGCGGAAGTTTTACAAATCCACGCCCACCTACACCCTGCTGGGCGACGCCTGCGGCTGGGCAATCGAGCGGATCACCGGCAAACCGGTCCCCAAAAAGGAAGCCAAGCCCCGCCAGGTCATGCAACGCGGCTGGTTCCTCGAACCGATCGAGTATTGAGCGCCGCTCTATAAAGCCGCGACCGTTGGTCGCGCGAATCAGCGGAACACGCCATTTTCCAGTACTCTCGGCGCGACCAACGGTCGCGGCTTTATATGTAGACGAATTCTCCACGCCTTCAATTGCCATTGCCCGCCACTGCCGAAGGCCGGTATGATTGAGCCCGCTCCGGCACGAACTGGGGTATTGGGGTATGTGGGCGATTGATGAAATATGGGCTTGCTGGGCCGGCAAGAGCGAAGGGACACGCCGTTGAGCACGCAGTCTTCTACTACGGTAATGTGTCGGGCGTTGGTGATGCTGACTTGCCTGGTGGCCATTCCACTGGCCGCCATCTTCGGCACGCCGTTGCCCCAAATGTTCAGAGCGCTGGGTGAAGGCCGCTGGAACGACTGCTGGGTATTGGCTCGCGATTCACTGAACGAGGCCGGGAGTCCCGAGTTGACGCACCCCACGTCAACCAATCAAAACACGTCAAGCAATCAAAACGCGGCAAGCAATCAAAACGCGGCCGAGCCGGCACGTCTGCCTTCGGTGGGGGCGAGCGCGCTGGATCAATTCCAACCGAACCCGGCGACCGGATCCACTGCCGCGGCAGGGCGTCCGGCCGAAGCTTCGCAAGCGGAGACGATACCGGCAAGCTTCCAAACGGCGGCCGGATTTCAATCCGCCGATGCGAACCTCGCGGCTTCCAAGGCCATGTCAACAAGCCTCGTTCCGATAGCGCCGTCCGACCAAACGGGAAGACTACCGCCCGTCGATCAGCAGATTACACCAGGCATGCGACCGCCGACTGCTGCCCCAACCGATCGATTCGTATATATCCAAGACCGGCTACGCCACCTGGGCGCTACTTATTACCTGCTGGAATCGTGGGGTAGCCAAGGGGAGTTATACCGCTTCTACTGTAAGATGGCCGTGGGCGGTAATTCGACTTACAATCGCTATTTCGAGGCCACCGACGCCGACGCCTTACAGGCCATGGCAAAGGTGCTGGCCGAAGTCGAGGCCTGGAAGAGCGGTCGGCCGTAATCGTCGGCCCAACTCGACGGCCTGCTAACCCCAGATAATGTGCGGCGGACTGGTGAACGTGGCTCTGGCGAAACATCCTGTTGGCGAGTGCCCCGGCCGGCTGCTGGGTAGCGTGGCGCTGCGCTATCGACCGGCAAGCGGTTGGGGTGGCTGGGCCGCCCCGCCGAAGCCGGTCGGACCGCTTAACCGCGCCCGGCAGGCGGAAGACCATTTCGATAGCGAAGGCCCCTTGGCCCGAGCGCCCAATATGGCCCGACTGGAGGCTATACTGTTTCTCGCCCGCGAGCCGCTGGGGACCCGAAAACTGGCACAACTGGCCGGCTTGGCCGACGGCACCGAAGCGCGTACACTGTTAGGGAAGCTGAACCGCTTGTACGATATGGGCGGATGTGCGTTTGTGGCGGCGGAGGTCGCCGGCGGGTTCCAGTTGATGTCGCGAGCCAAATTCGCGCCCTGGCTGCGGCGGCAGCACTCCACGCCGGTCGAGGTCCGTTTGTCGGCGCCGGCAATGGAGACGTTGGCCGTGGTCGCCTATAGGCAACCCGTCTTGCGTGCCCAAGTCGAAGCCATCCGGGGCGTGCAGTGTGGCGAGATGCTCAGGCAACTAATGGAACGCGATCTGGTACGGATCGTGGGCCGTTCCGAGGAATTGGGGAGACCCTTCCTCTACGGCACGACCAAGTCGTTCCTACAGGTGTTCGGCTTGCGGCACCTGGACGAATTACCTCGGCAGGAATGGTTCCAGGCGGCCGGGCCGGCCGATAGTCAACAAGACAATTCCGACGAAGCAATTTCAGAACAGACCGATAATTCCAGTGAACTTGAAGAGGAGTCGAGCGTGAAGACCGTAGTCAGTCCAGGGAATACCTCCGAAGATACCATGCCTGAAGACGATTCAGCAGTTGTCCAGCAGTCCGACGACCAATTCGAGGAGTACCAGGACGAGTTCGATGACGATGAAGTCGACGACGATGAAGTCGACGACGATGAAGTCGACGACGATGAAGTCGATGACGATGAAGTCGATGACGATGAAGTCGATGACGATGACGAACTCGACGATGATGACGAACTCGACGATGATGATGAACTCGACGACGATGAAGAGCTAGATGATGATGAAGAACTCGACGACGATGATGACGAAGAGCCCGACAAAGAGGGCGCCGATGAAGAAGAACCCGATGAAGACGACGGCTTCGAGCAAGGAGACTGGCAGGAAGTAGGCGACGAGGAGGAAGAAGAGGAAGAAGCAGAAGAGGACGACGACGAGACGGAAGACTGGGAGGACGAAGGCTGGGAGGAAGGGGACTAAGGGGCGGGCGATGAATGACTTCCGGGGTGTGCTGGGCTCCCGGAAATGTGAGGTTGTGGGGAATTCGTTTTCATCCGGGTTTTGTTTCGCAATTTCAG
>CAZDHN010000376.1:0-6549 GCA_964505115.1 uncultured Planctomycetaceae bacterium | reverse complement strand
AACAAGGACCGCATCGACGCCGTTACCGTAAGCACGCCCGACCATACGCACGCGGTTGCCGCCCTGATGGCCATGCGGATGGGCAAGCACTGCTTCTGCCAGAAGCCGATGACCCATTCGATTTACGAGGCCCGGCTGATGGGTCAGGTGGCTCGCGAGCAGAAGGTCGCCACGCAGATGGGCAACCAGGGCACGGCCATGTCGGGGCTCCGCGAGGCGGCAGCGCTTCTGAAAGCCGGCGCCATCGGCAAGGTCAGCGAAGTTCACGTCTGGACGAATCGTCCCGTCTGGCCGCAAGGCGGACCGCGTCCCGCCGAGTCGAAGTGCCCGGAGAACCTCAAGTGGGACCTGTGGTTGAGCCGGGCGCCGGTCCGCCCGTACGCCTTGGGCTATCACCCCTTCAAATGGCGCGGCTACTGGGACTTCGGCACCGGTGCCCTGGGCGACATGGCCTGCCACACGATGAACATGCCTTTCATGGGCCTTGATCTCCGCGACCCGATCTCGGTGCAGGCGGAGACGTCGGGCCATAACAAGGACAGCTATCCCACTTGGTCGATCATCAACTACCAATTCGCCGCGACCGACTCCCGGCCCGCGATCAAATTGGTCTGGTACGACGGCGGCAAGCGGGCGCCTAAGGAACTCCTGGAAGGCAGGAAACCCAGCAGCAGCGGCTGCCTGGTCGTTGGCTCCAAAGGCAAGCTCTACTCGCCCAACGACTACGGGGCCGCGTTTGAAATGCTGGGCGGCGCCGAAAAGGTTCCGGTCGAGTATCCCAAGTCGCCGGGCCATTTCGACGAATGGGTCCGCGCCATCAAGGGCGGCGAGCCGGCCATGTCGAACTTCCCCGACTACGCCGGGCCGCTTACCGAAACGGTTCTGCTGGGTAACTTGGCGGTCTGGGTCGACGGCGACAAGGTCGAGTGGGACGCCAAGAACCTCAAGTCGACCAACATCTCCGGCCTGGAGGAGATCATCAAGCCAACTCCCCGAAAGGGATACGTGCTGTAAGCCCGGCACCGACAGGCAACCAATACGAAACGGCCGCCGGCGACACCATCCAGTCGTCGGCGGCCGTTTGACTTTCGCCTCGGATCTCGTCGATCCCAAACTGACCGAGCTTCTTTTGCGGGGTTCTGCGATGCGGGCCCAGTCGTCGGGCGGCGGTGGTCGCGCCGTGCCCCATCTCCTCGGCCAGCTTCGACAGTCCCCGGCAGATACTCCACTCGTCGTCAACCGAGTGAAAAACTACTAGCCGTCATGGCGTTCCGGATCAATCCCCAACGAAATATCGTAACCGTTCACGGGGTGAAACATCGCGCAACACGGCGCTTTGCCACGAATTCCGTTTAGCCGGCGGGCTTGCCCGCCGTGTTTTGACGCGCGGCGGGCAAGCCCGCCGGCTAAACAAGGTATTTCACGCCGTGAACGGTTACGAAATATCCTCCCTCCCCAATTGCCACGAAAGGATTGCACGGGTAGACTGACCGTAATCGGTTGATGCACTCTACCCCAGAAAAGATGCGAGGATGAACATGCGGGACGGAAAGCTCGGGGTTGCCATTCACGGGGCCGGCTGGGTCGCACACGCGCACGCGGCGAGTTGGAAGAAGATTCCGCGCGTGCGGGTGGTTTCCGTCGGCGACCTGAACAAAGACCGCGCCCGGCAGCTTGCCGACGAGTATTGCCTGGACTGCTCGATCCGCGATAATCTCGACGAGATGCTGCGGGATGATCGGGTTGATATCGTCGACGTAACCGGCCCCAGCCACGTGCATGCCGAGCACGGCATCGCCGCCGCCCGGGCGGGTAAGCACGTAATGGTCGAGAAGCCCATGGCGCTCACCGTGGAAGAGAATCGGGCCCTGCGCGACGCGGTCGCCGAGGCGGGCGTGAAGAGTCAGGCCGGCTTCGTGCTCCGCTGGAATCCGCAGATCGAGATCATCAAGTCGTTGCTCGCATCGGGCGCGATCGGCCAGTTGTTTTATGTCGAGGTCGATTACTGGCACGGGCTGAGCCCCGCGCATCATGCCTGGTCGCTGCACAGCAAGAAGAAGACGGGCGGCAGTGCCATGCTGTTGGCCGGCTGCCACGCGGTCGACACCGTGCGTTGGCTTGGCGACGACGAAGTGGTCGAGGTGACGGCCATCTCGAATAACGCCAAGGGGCTCTTCGAGTACGACGCCAACGTGCTGGCCGTGATCAAGTTCAAGAACGGAACGATCGCCAAGACGTCGTCTCTGTTCGATTGCGAGATGCCCTATCAACTCAACATCGATCTGGCCGGCACGGAAGGCACGATTCGCGATAACCGGATCTGGTCGAAGCAACTCTTTCCCGGCCAAACCGATTGGACCACGTTCCCCACGATCACGCCCAACTCGAGCGACGTGCACCACCATCCGTTCGACGCGGCGCTGGGCCACTTCGCCGAGTGCATCCTTGCCGACCGCGAATCGCACTGCAACATGGCCGACGCCTATCGCAGCCACGAGCTTTGCATGGCAATCGACCGCTCGATCGACGACGGCGGCCGCCCGGTAAAGCTGCCGTTGGAGTGAGGTGATCCATGCCATATCAACGCAACAATCACCTGAAAAACCAGATGCTGCCGGTTGATATTGTGCTGCACCCTTCCTGGTGGCATCGGCACGAGGGGATGACTTTCGACGAGGACTTCTTCTTTCACCCCGCCCGTCGGGTCGAGGCGGAACGGAAGATGGAGCAGGTGCTTTACGACCGTTGGGGGCGGTTTGGGTTGGGCGAGGATCGCGGCGAGGACCTGCCGCAGGTCGGGCCCGTACACCTGGCGGCCGGTTATCTTACTTCCGACATGCACGGCTGCCGGATCGACTATTTCGCGGACGCCGCCCCGCGGGTTATTCCGGCCGATCTCGACTCGCCCGACATCTCCCCCGACACGCCTTTTGCCAGCCCCGCCTTCAAGAAATATGAGCAGTTGCTCGACGCCCTGAAGACGAAGTACGGCTACCTGAAAGGCGATATCGGCTGGGGTGGCGTGCTCAATACGGCGTTGGACCTGCGCGGGCAGATGTTCTTTCTCGACATGATCGACGAGCCGGCGGCGGCCGCCCGATTCGTGGCCGATATCGCCGCGGTATGCGAGCGGTTCACGCAATACATCCAGCGGGCGACCGGCTCGACTTCGATCAGCGTGAACCGCAACGTGCGGCACATCGCCGATCCGGTGCTGCTACACAGCGAGTGCTCGAACGTAATGATCTCGACCGATGTTTACGAGGAGTTTTTTCTGCCGATCGATATCGAGTGGAGCCGGAAGTACCGGCCGTTCGGCGTCCATCATTGCGGCAAGGACCCCGACCGATTCGCCGAGTCGTACGCGAAGATACCGCACCTGGACTTCCTCGATGTGGGCTCCGGCGGCGACGTGGCCAGACTCCGCAAGCATCTGCCCAACACGTTTCTTAACCTGCGGCTTAGTCCGGTCGAGATCGTGGATCAGAGCGCCGACGAAATCCGTCAAACGATTCGCACGCTGGTCGGCGAGTCGGGCAACCCCTGGCTGACGGGCGTCTGTTGCATAAACATGGACGATCAGGTGAGCGACCAGCAGGTGTCGGCCATTTTCGAGGAGGTTGAGTCGCTCCGCCAAGAGTACGCCACGGTTGACCGGTGAGGAGCCGGAACCGGGCCGTTGATGATACGGGGTCGTGAAGAATTCGTCTTCATCCGGGTTTTGGCTCGTGACTTCAGGCCCAACGGGCCGCGCTATCATAGCCCAGGACGAAGTCCTGGGTAGGCGACCCTCATGGCGATGGAAGCCCCAACGGGGGCGCGCTATTCGTCTTAGCGCGGCCCGTTGGGCCTTCCGGTCGTGCCTTGTGCGGCTGTCCCAGGGCTGCGCCCTGGGCTGTGATAGCGCGGCCCTTCGGGCCTACTCTCACCGCGCGGCAACGGAACGAACACTGCGTGCTTATTGCGAGGCGGCCCACTCCTTGAGCGGATCGATTATGGCTTCCTCCCAGCAGTCGGGATAGATCAGGTTGGCCATCTCGTGGTAGGTGCTGCCGTCGCTGGTCGGATTGTCGAGCAGCGCACGAAAGCTAACCTTCATCCGCTTCAGGCATTGGTCGTAAGTGCGGCCGTGGATGCCCGTCCAGGTCGTCATTTTGACCTTCCCATCCGCCAATAGTCGCCAATGGTTCATGTTGGTGGCCGAGCTGCCCATCATGCAGAATTCATCCACAATGTGCTCGCGGGCGATCGTGTCGGCGTCGACGTACATCCAGTTGGCCCTAACGGGGTCCGAATACGACTGGCTGCTGTTCATAATCAGCTTCTTGCCGCTCTTCGAGGTCACGTCCTTCACCTCGCGTAAGAACTGGTTGAGGAAGTCGGCCTTGAGTTGAACGAAGCGCAGCTCGTCGATGCTGTCGGGGTTTGTCTTTCGTGGGTCCTTGCCGAAGCGGCGGATGTACTCGTCGACCACCGGCTTGTTGAACCCGTATCCCCGCGCCCCCTCGTTCCCGCCCGTCTTGTCGGTACGGCCGGGCCAGGGCGAGTGCGAACGGACCGAGAAAATCAGGCCGTCGATATCGTACTCGACAAGTTCCCGCATCTGGTCGAGCCGATACTTGCGTACCTCCGGATATGCATAGCAGGGTACGCCCGGTATGTGGCTCTTGCCGTCCTTGCTCACCCAGGTGAATTCCGGGTGCCGTTGGAAGAACTCCGTTTCGGGGGCGTAGTAGAGGCTGTCGAAGATGGTAACCCAGGCGTAAACTTCCATGTCGTGCTTGTGGGCGTATTTTGCACAGGAGGCCAAGGGGTCGATCCGCCGCATGACGGCCGCCATCCGCGCGTGGAGCGAGGGGATGTTCGCGCAGCAGCCGTCCAGCCCCTCCTTGGTGTACTTGGCGAAGACATCCTCGTAGGCCGGCGTCATCACCTTGGTGTTATTGCAGACCACGCCGCACACCGAGATGCGGAAGTGAACCCGATCGAACCCGTAATAGGCACACATGGCCATCAGCCGTTCCATCTCCCGATCGCAGTCGCGCATGTCCCAGGTGTCGGTGCCGATGCAGATGTCGAAGAAGTCGAGATTCATCGTCAACTCCTTGCCCGTCGCTCATAAAGAACACGAAGCAGTTCGTGCCGGCTCGCTTGACGATGCCCAGCCGGTTCTTCATGTCGGGTGTTTCGTGATAGAAGTAGGCCAGCCGGCGGTAGAAGTAGTTGGAAAGCGACTTCTCGTGGCGGACCCAAAAGGAAATCGTGAACGCTTCGGGATTGAAGCCCTTTGTCGGATAGCTCAATTGCCCGGGCCGGGTTATCAGCGCGGCTTTGCCCTGGCGGCCGGGTACGAACCGCACATCCTCGGCCGTAGCGGGCGCCAGGCCCGACTCGTCGTTCAAGCTGCCCTCGAAACGACAGTCGAGCGTTGCCGCTTCCGCCGCCCGACTCACGATAACTACCAGTAACAGGACCGCCACCAGGGCGAGTGTACTTCTCGATGCGTTCATTCGGCCGGCTCCTTATTCATATAGACGCGGAACACCCAAGTGTGCTTACCGTAATCATAGCGGCGGCTCCAGGCAAAGCCTCGCTCGTTGGCGCCGTCGCTAACGATACGCCAGACGTAGTTTCCGTCCGGACTGGTTTTGTTGGGCAGAGGGCCTGTTGCGATGCGGCCCGCGGCAAGGGCAGCACGACAACAAGGTCGAGATCGTCGCTCCCGCCGGCATCGGCACGGCAGGCTAAACAGCGTTCCCATCAATACGGCCGTGGCAAGCCGTTTTGCCGTCAATAACTTGCTTTTCCACGAACTGATCATCGGCCGTTCCTCCTTTGTCAAAGTCTCGCTAAACCTCCGAGGTTAACCATAAACCGGCCATAAACCCCCGCCGTAGAGGTAAGTTGGATTTCTTTTGGATCAATCGTGGTCCAGCCTATTGACAATTAAACCAATTCTGTCAATAATCCGGATATGGCAACTGCAAGCGAGACTTCGAATCTGCACGTTTTGTCCAGGCAATTGGAGGCCGACATCCACGCGCGTGGGCTCCGCGAGGGCGACCGCTACCTGACCGCCAACGAAGTTGGTCAGTTGCTGGGCGTGAGCACGACCACGGCGCATCGCACGTTGCGGTTGCTGGCCGATTCGGATTGGGTCGTGCGACGTCGCAAGAGCGGCACGTTCGTGGGATCCAAGGCCGGCAACGATCAGGCCGCGGTAGTGCAGACCGTTCGCGTGTTGTTGTCAATCGATCGGCGCGGCCTGAGCACGTTCTCCGCCGACCTGTTGATGGATGGAGTACGTCGGGCCGTTACCGGCGCCAGCGTACAATTCGACTTCGTGCCCGCGGGCGATCGGGCGCGGTACACGAATGGGCTGGTGGAACGGGCCGAGGCGGACAGCAGCCTGCTCGGCTTTATTGCCGTCAGTTGTGCCCAGGATGTCTATCGCCGGCTGGCCGAGGCAACCGTGCCGACCGTGGTTATCGGCTCGCTCTACATGGGCGATCCGGCCATGCCCTTCATCGACGCCGACCACTATCAGAT
>CAZDHN010000375.1:0-6557 GCA_964505115.1 uncultured Planctomycetaceae bacterium | reverse complement strand
AACTGGTCGTTGTGCTTGATGATCGCTCCGCAGTCGTCGCCCTCGCAGTACATCACTAGGTTCTGATCGTTCATGCCGGCGCCCTCGTCGGGGTAACCCAGCCCGTCGGTGACGGTCAGAATGGCCCCGTTCTCCCAAACCACTCGGCCGGAGGTCCACATATAGCCGAGGTTGCCGTTGGGGAACTTGCCCTCCACGCCGCGGACCGAGACCTCGACCGGCCGCAGCCCGGTGATGAAGTAGACCAGATCGACGTAATGGCAGCCGACGTAAGTGAACGGGTCGCTGTTCTCCTTGGTGAACCAGTTCTGGAAGTTCGAGTGCCGGTAGTAGTAGGGCTCGATCATCTTGGCCTCGCCGCAGCGGAATTCGCCAAAGCGGCCGGCCCGATACTGCTGCCGCGCGTCGAGCGCCCGGCGGTCGAACCGCTTGTGGTACTCGATGCCCACGTGCAGGCCCTTGGAGTAGGCGAGCTTTTCGATGGCGACCGCCTGGGCGTACGTCGGCACCAGCGGCTTGACCGAGAGCACGTGCTGATCATGCTCTAGCGCCGCCCGCACCACCGGCTCGTGAAAATGGTCGGGCACGGCCACCACGACCATGTTGCCCGGCCGCATCGCAGCGATTACTTCCTTGTAGAGGTCGGGAAACATTTTGTCGTCCGGCTCGTCGAGGCTGGGCGAGGGCTCGAAGGAGTGGCCGGGGAAGGCCTGCTCGTATCGCTTGTTCTCGGCCAGCGTGCGAAGCGGTGCGGAGTTCAGCGCACAAATCTTGATCGAGCCCACCCGACCTTCGCGTTGAAGCTGATAGATCGAAGGCAGGATCTGATCGTTGGTGATCATGCCGCCGCCGACGATTACGATGTCGACCTTACTCGTGTTCGGATCGCTCATTTGAGTATCTCCTCCATGGCTTCTTCCAGAACGGCAATGCTTTCGCGGAGCGGTTCTTCCTCGATCATCAACGGCGGCGATACCTTGACCGACGCCCCGGCGTATCCGACCGGCGCGAACATCATCAGCCCCTTCTCGATCGCGCGGAGCACGATTTTCGAGGCCGTCTCGGAATCGGGCTCGATGCCGCCCGGCTTGACCATGTGCAGCGAGGCCACCAGCCCCTTGCCGTGAACGGCGCCGACGTTGTCGGGGTACAGCTTGCCGATCCGGCGCAGCTCGGGCTGTAAGATATCGCCCATCTTGCGAGCGTTCTCGACCATGTTCTCTTCCTCGATCGCTCGAAGGCTGGCCAGCGCCGAAACCGCGCAGACCGGGTTGCCCGTGTGGGTCGAGGTCATCGAGCCGGGTGGGTAGAGGTCCATCAGTTCCGGCCGACCGATAACGGCCGACAGCGGCAGCCCGCTGGAGATGCCCTTGCCGCAGCAGATCAGGTCGGGCGTGACGCCGTAGTGTTCGAAGCCCCAATAGGTCCCGGTCCGACCGAAGCCGGCCTGAACTTCGTCGCAGATCAGGACCACGTCGTGCTCGTCGCACCAGGCGCGTAGTTTCTGGATGTACTCGGGCGGGGCGAAGCTGGCGTTGCCGCCCTGATAGGTTTCGGTCATTACGCCGGCCACTTGGTCCGGTGTAATTCCCTGCTCGTCGAGCGATTTGAGGAACCCCTCGAAGCTGGTGTCGGGGCCGCGGAACCCGTCGGGGAACGGCACCTGGACCATGTTTTGGTCGAGATTGACGATCCACTCCTTGAGCGAGTCGATCCCGCCGGCCATCTGCGAGCCCATCGTGCGGCCGTGGAAGGCGTTGTCGAAGGTGACCATGCTGATCTTCTTGGCGCCGCCCACCGTCATGCCGTGCGTTCGGGCGAGCTTGATCGCGCACTCGCAGGCCTCGGAACCGGTCGTGAGCAGGAAGGTCTTCGAGAGCCCCTCGGGCGCCACCTTGGCAATCTCCTCGACCAGGTTGGCCCGAATCTCCGAGGGGAAACAGTAGTTGTGCAACAGGCCGTGGTTGGCCTGGTCGATGATCGCCTGACGGACCTTGGGGTGGCAATGACCGGCGTTGGTCACCAGCACGCCGGACGACCAGTCGAGCCACATATTCCCCCAGCGGTCGTAAACTTGGACTCCCTCGGCCCGATCCCAAAGCACCAGCGGTTGGCCGCCCATCGACTGCGGCTCGAACTGGCGGAGCTTCTCCAGGATTGGAATCGAGTCGGGCACCGGTATTTTGGTGGCGATACGGCGGTACTTGGTCTCGACGGCGGGGACTTCACGCGGTACTAACGGTTGTGCGATGTGCGAACCCATCTTATGCTTCCTCAACTACAAGTGGTGTCGCTCCGGTGGGTCAGAGACGTCCGATTCCAAATATTGCCCGTTAATCGCCGCAGTGCCACCACGGATGCTAGCGAGAGCCCGTTGTTTGTTTTTTGCCGGGGCCCAAGAGGGCCACGAAAGGGGACAGGTCCATGTTTTCGGCCAACGGCTCACCAAGAAAACGTCTTATGGCCGAAAAATGGACCAGTCCCCAACTGACTGTGAACGGTAACCAAAAAAAGACCCCGACCGTGACCGCCCCGGTATTTCGGGTATTCGGTCCAGTTCGGAGTGCTCATTCAAGGCTGACAGTGCCGCTACGGATGCCAGCGAGCCGAATTTTTCGATTTTGGAACCCAACTCGAAGATGCGCGACGTTCATCTGGTCGGGCGTCCGGTCGAGAATTCCAGCATGGGCGGATGCCCAATACTCTGATTATAGCCATCCGACCGGCCGCCGCAAACCCGTAGCCGGATTCGCAAGAATTCGGATCGATTGCCGCCCGCGGGCTGAATTCTTGCGAATCCAGCTACAAACCTGTTACAACAAAACGGAACGATCACCAACGAAAGGCCTGGTGTGCAATAGCCCGCCAGAGGTATGAGTCCGCGTGATTAGCGAAATATCTGGAATAAATCTCGCCCCGACTGTAGATTAGCACGCTTCCCCCCTTGCATTGACCTGTAACTCTGCTACGATTCACTGGTCAAGGGAGACAAAGCAGAAACAAGTGTGTCCTGACTCTTACTGGAGTTCTTATTCGGCGTGCCGCGGTATGTGTCAAAGTCCTTCCTGAAGGTACTCGCCCCAGATTGCGGTTAACTGTCTCCCCCTTGACATTGTTTGGTTCGTGGCCTTGTTCCGTGGCAAGGGGCTGTGCGTGCAGGCTGGCGGCCTTTGGTTGTTTGATTTCTGTTTTTTTAGGAGTGGCTAACATGCCGCAGGGTACAGTCAAGAAGTTGTTGGCGGACAAAGGTTTTGGGTTCATCGAAGGCGAGCGAGGTGATATCTTCTTTCACCACTCTTCGCTGGAAGGTACGACGATCGAAGCCCTTTCCGTGGGACAGAAGGTTGAGTACGAGGAAGGCCGGGGTCCCAAGGGTCCGCGCGCCGAGAACGTTCGGATTGTCTGAACGACAGCTTCCGCATCGCGCGGTCCAAGACCGTGCGAAGTTGTTTTACCGTATGACGGTCATTCGGCCCCTGGAGATTCGCATCTCCGGGGGCCGTTTCGTTTCTTGAGAGTGTCAGGCGTGCATCTTTGCCTCGGTTGGAAGCAGCTTGAGAAATTTTAGTCCCAGGAGGAACAGCAATCCAATGACTCCGAGAACTCCCAGAGCCTGAAGCACCTCCTGGGTGCTGATCGAGTAGGTTGCGTAGCCTTCCATAAGGGCGGGATCGCTAACGATCTCCATGCCTGGGAAGAGGTCTGGAGGGTGAGTCAGCCCCGGCAAGACAATCACATACCTCTCGCAGAGGACGCCAAAGATCACCAGGCTGGAGGCAAGCACAAGCCAGGGAATCGACTTCCCCGTCCTCGGATTGAATAGTATGCACATCGGCACAACAAGGCCAAACAATATCAGCCCGATCCAGAAAAGCAGGCTGTGAAAACCGCCGAAGAGGAAGTAACGGGCCGCTTCACGCAATTCGACCACGTAGGCCCGATAAGCATTCTCCACGAAGAGGAAATACAACACCACGAGAGCGCAGATGGCCAGAAATCGGCCCAGCCAGACGATCAGCGCGTCATCCACGGGCCGGTTCGTGGCCTTGAATAGCCCGACGATCATCACGATCATCAATGCCGTGCCGGAAGCCATGGCGGCCGCGACAAAGCTTGCCGGCAGCAGGGGCGACTCGTAGAGCACTCGGGCTCCGAAACCGAAGATGGCTCCCGTGCCGCTATGAACGCAGAAGGCCCAACCGAAGGCCAAGGTGGCCACGACGGTTGTCGTTCTCGGTCTCTCGGTAAACAGGGCCCAGAGGTAGACCAGGCAGATGAGGATATGCCCGTTGTATAGGATTGGATTGATCGAGAACATGGATTGCAGGTTGAAATGCACGAAGGGCTCGACGAAGACCCTGTCCAACCTTCCCTGGTCGGTGAGAATCGAGAGCAGGCCGGCGATCAGAAAGAGCGTGGCCAGATAGACGGCGATTCGCGCGAAGGGTTTGTATTCTTTCTTTCCAAAGACGCCGTAGAGGCCGGAGATTACGAGCGATCCGGCCGACAAGCCGATGTAGTAGACGGCCATAACGATTTGCAGGCCCCAGGGCACCCGGGCGGTCATCCCAGTCGACCCGATTCCGTACTTCATCACCCACAACGTGGACAGCAGACCCACGAGCGAGAAACCCGCAAACACGAGCAGCGCCACGCGATATTGGAATGACGTGCCTTCAATACGTTCAAATTTGATCTCCATGGCATTCTTCCTATCAGAAGAAGAGGGGTCGGGGACCAGGGGTCGGGGGCGAGTATTTTGAGAGCACCATGGCGCCACAATCCCGGCCTCTCGTCCCTGACCTCTACCCCCTTTCCAGGTAAAGCGCTGAGCCGTGAGTTATGAGCCGTGAGCTATGAGCCGTGAGCTGAATGGCACTGATATTTCGCTGATCTACCCCGTACTCATCACGCTCCGCGTGATGGCGAGGCGCCGCAATATTGGCAAACTCCTGATATTCGAGGCGTTTGACCTCACTTCGGCATCACGCGGAGCGTGATGAGTACAACCAAATATCACTGCTCATTGCTCATAGCTCACTGCTCATAGCTCATAGCTCATAGCTCATTGCTCATAGCTCATAGCTCATAGCTCTCACGAGTCCTTAAAGACCGATGTAATGAACCTTCGGTTCCGTGCCCAAATCCTCTTTGAGACGTTTAACGGAAAAATCCCTGAGCAATTCGTGGATCTCGCTTGTCTTGTCGTTCATGTCGCCGACGGCCAGGGCCCCGTTCTTGCAGGCCTCGACACAGGCGGGCGGCCTTGGCGCGGGCTTTCCGTCCGCTCCGACCTCGTCCAGGCGATGCGCGCACAAGGTGCATGATTCCGCCACCCCGTGAGAGCGCTTGGGGCGATTCTTGTTGAGGTGATCTTCGGGGATCTCAATGTCCTCGAAATTGAAATACCGGGCGTTGTAGGGGCAGGCGATCATACAGTACCGGCAGCCGATGCAGCGGTGATGGTCGACTAGGACTATTCCGTCTTCGCGCTTGAATGTCGCCTGGACCGGACAGACCTGGGCACAGGGCGGTTTGTCGCAATGATTGCAGACCAGTACCACGGATTTCTCGGGCGCCTTGTTTTCCTCGGCCGTCTCGCCCTCTTCGGCTTTCTTCCTGATCGTGACTTTTCTGATCCAATGCACGGCCAACTCGTGATTCTTGTGAGCGGCGGCTTTCACCACGTTGTTTTCGTCCTGGCAGGCTTTCACGCAATCGTTACACCCCGCCTTGCACTTGCTGACGTCGATGACCATCCCGATCTTTTTCCCGGTCAGCGGACTGTCCTTGCCCGGCTCTCCCGCGGCGGGAGTAGTCAGTATGCGGAAGGCCAATGCGCCGGAGCCTCCCGCCAACACCGCGCCGCCCGCCGCTTTCAGAAGATCCCTTCTGTCCACTGTTCTGCTACCTTTCCGGGATACGCTTGGGTGTCCCGTTGCTCGTTTGGCTTTTTGGGTGATCGGTTCGAGGATCTATTCCGGGTAGTAGTGACAATCAAAGCAATCGGGTGTCAGGCCGGCTCTGATGTGGCATCTGTCGCAGAATTTCGCCCTGCTCTGGTGGCAGTTGCGGCACTCGTTAAGTCCCTTGACGTCTCTCTTCCCAAAACGCACGACGTCTTCCCTGATTCTGTTAAGCTGTTCCCAATGATGAAAACGCACTTCGCCGACCGTCATGTTCCATAGGCATTTGTGGTCTTCGGTGATCGGGCGCTGGAGAAACTCGCCGGCCGGCTTGCCACCCAGCGCGACGGCGGTACGAACGACGTAGTATCCCAGCGGCAACAACATGATCAGCAAGAGCATCGAAACAAGGAGACCCCGCCCGTTTCCGGGACGGCCGTTGGCTGCCTTCTGGGGCATGGTGTTCCTCCTTCTTCCTAATCCGGACGAGCCGGAACCATAATTCCCGTTTCCGTGACTGTTCAGCCGGCGGAAGCACTTGACCACGGATTTCACGGATTACACGGATAAGATGATATGCCAGCAGGATGATTGCTAGCTTCCCAACACATCCGTATTACAAACCCGTGAAAGCTTGTTTTCTTGACGAAG
>CAZDHN010000374.1:0-6558 GCA_964505115.1 uncultured Planctomycetaceae bacterium | reverse complement strand
CGGCAGCGGCGTTGGCGCGGGAATGCAAATCCGCCTGGCCGACCTGAACGCCGATGGTCGCCCCGACATCGCCGTGTCGGGCAAGACCGGCACCTGGGCGCTGATCAACCAGGGTAAGAAGAAGTAGGGCCTATTGTTGTATCACCCAAAGTGATGGGTGCCACTGCTGGCTCGTCCAGCAGTGCGAAGTACAACCGCCGCTAAGACACTGCTGGGCAAGCCAGCAGTGGCACCCTGCTTTCGCACGACTGCTAACAGCCAACCCACCTACACGCGAAGCACGCGCATGTCGTGGCTGCCGTCGGGTTGGGCCATCTCGTAGTAGATGAACGTGCCGTCGGGTGACTGGACGACGTCGAAGTAACGCATCGCGCCAACGCCCTGCGGCGTTTTCAGCAAGGGGCCGTTCGGCGTTACGCGGTGGAACGTCCTAAGGTCCGAGCTATAAGCTAGGCCGCAACGCTCCTCGTAGTTCTCGCTCACGTCGGTCGAACCGTCGTAAAACGCCAGCCAGACGGGCGGTTGATACCAGAGCGTGCCGATTCGGGCACAGTAGCAGTCCCAGGCGTTCGGGTCCGGCTTCATGATCGGGCCTTCCCAACGCCAATCGATGCCGTCGTGACTGGTCGCCAGGCCCGTGCAGGAAAGAATCAAACCCGTGTTGTAGGCATCGTTCGTGCCGTGCATGTCGTCGGCCGAGGCGTTGCCGGCCATGGCGCTGTCGGCCGCCTTGATCGCGTAGCTGACCACCATATGATACAGCCCGGCAATGTTGAAGACGAACGGATCCTTGACCCCTTCCGCGCCGATGTCGGCCGCCGTCAGCACGGGCTTGGCGCTTCTAAGATCGAACTTGTCGGGCGAGTCGGCCTCGAACAGGCTGATCAACCAGCGCCGGTCGGTCGGATTGACGTAGCTGGTGTACATCCGCCAGGTGCCGTCGGACAGACGGACCAGCGCGCTGCGCTCGATGCTGGTCGAATCGACCTGATCCTTGGTGGCCGACCAGATGTCGTCGAAATTGATCCCGTCGCTGCTCGAGGCGATGTGGACTTCCGCCCCGCGGTCGGGCTCAACGCCGCGCGGACGTCGCAAGCGGTAGGTGAGGTAGAACTTTTTGCTTTGGGGGTCGTACATGGCGCCCGGCGCCCCGGCCCAATAGCCGGGCCCTTCGCCGGGCGGCTGGCGGACGATTGTCCCCTGCGTCGGATCGAGTTTCTCAAACGGCGCCCAATGACGCGGATCATTTCCCTGCATTGCATACACTCCGGAAGAAAGATAGTTCCACTACAGCCAACCCGACATTATTGCCGCTTGCATGTGCAACGGTCAAGAGTGGCGCGGAGCGATACCCTTCCGCGGCAGGCGGTTATCGGAGCGTACTACTTGAAGCGGAACGAGTACAAGTCGGCGTCGGACAGCACGAACCGCAGGCGGATCGGCTTGCCGGCCAGCTTGCTAACGTCGGCGCCGCCCTTCCAGGCTACAGCCTGCTCGATCGAGTCGCCGAAGATCTCCGGGCAGTCATCCAGAGCGAAGCCCTCGATCGGCTTGCCGACGGCGTCCTGGATCTCGACCCGCACGGAACCCGCGGCGGAGGTGGAGAAATTCATTACCAACTCCTTGCCCGTGAAGAGCAGCGGTTTGGTGACGAACTGTCCGCCCGACAGTGGCGCATTGACCGAGACGAAACCATCTATCCGCAGCGTGTGACGCCGCAACTGGCTGCCCTTGCCCGTCCAGTAGCCCTCGGTGGCGTAGACGGAAAGCTCGTTGGGCGCGCCGGGTATGGACGACTTGGTCTCGACGATTCCCCAGGCCTGGTAGTTGTCGCCGTACTTCCAACTGTCCTTCGAGCGGGGCCCCGGGCGGATGAACGCCTCGCCCCAACGCTTGAAAGTCTTGCCGTCCCGACTGGTCATCAGCAGGCCGTCCGTTATGGCCGTGCCGTAACGCTGGCTCGCCTTGGCGCGCATCCGGCGATGTTCCAACTCGGGCAGCGCTTCCATCGAAGGCGACCAGCCGCGCTCGGTGTAACGCGACGGGAAGCCGATGAAGATGTGCGGCGCCCGGGCGTAGGGGGCGATCTGGTTGGTGTAAAGCTGCTCGGGCGGCGAATCGACGTAAGTCAGATCGGCGTGCGGCCCCCAGTTAAGAAAGTCCTTCGACGTGGCCGTGCGAATCGCCCGACGACCGGTCGGCTTCCAAACCTTCTCGGTCGTTACGCCGGCCGTGAAGATCCGCCAGTAGGCGCGATATTCCTTCCGCACCGGGTCCCAGAACGCCAGGTTTTGCGAGTCGAAGGCACCCTCGGTAATCACCGGCTTCTCGGTCAGCAGCGACCAATGGATGCCGTCCGCCGACTTGAAGGCCAGAAGTCCCCTGGGACCACGAGAGCGGAGCAAAGCCTTGTAGCGGGCGTCGGCGGGGCAGTCGGGGTTGGCGTCCTTGAAGACGGCCGGGTGGCCCGCGCAGGGCTTGGCTTCGCCGATCTGGTCGCTAACGATGACGATGTTGTTGTCTTTCGAGCCCTCGAACTCGTGTAACCCCAGCTTGGGTTTGCGCCAGTGGATGCCGTCGTCGCTCTCGGCGTAGCAAGTGTAGAGTGGATGGGCGCTGGTGCTCAGCCGGCCCGTGGAGAAGTCCAGATGCCAGGCCTTGTGGTACATGCGATAGAGGTCGCCGTCCTGGAACACGCTATGATAGCCGCAGCCGCTGCCTTCCCAAGGCTCGTCGTGCACGATGGCAACCTCGCGCGGCGTGGGACGGTGCATTTCCAGCCGCGCGCCGTCGAACTTCTCGACCAGGTAATCGTCGACCATAAGTTCCAGCCGCGAGCCAATCTCGATCGGCCCGGCGGCGAGTCCGGCGGATAGCAGGCTTACGAACGATAGAAACAGCGAGCAAACCAGACAAGCAAGAAACCTCATCGTCGTTCTCCTTCTTGGTGCTACTCGCCGCACCAAGACAACTTGACGTTCTTGGCTAGCGATAAAGCCAATCCAGATCGAACCGGGTGATTTGCGTACCGCGCGTGTAGTAGGCCAGCAGCACGTGATCGTCGAGGAAGGAGATCGCCGTATAGCAGTAGCTTCCTTTCGGATCGTCCTCCAGATTCTTGATCTTCTCCCAAGTCTTTCCTTCATCGCGCGAAAGGGCCACGGTCAACGGCGTTCGCCCGCGGCGGCGGGCCTCGTCGAGCCCCTGGTGGTTGTTCCATACCAGGATCAGGTCGCCGGTCTTCGGAATTCGCTTGATCGAGGCGGGCGAACGGGGCGAAATGATGTTCGACGGCCCGGGCGCCGACCAGGTGTCTCCGCCGTCGGCTGAATGGCAGACGTACTGGCTTCCACCGTTGCCTCGCATGAACATCATCAGCCGCCCGTCCTTCAACTCGACCACGCCCGGCTCCTGCGCCATGACGCGTTTGCCTTGCGGCGACTGGGCGATGAACTGGTCCTTGCCGCAGCGCCAGCTTTTACCGTTGTCGTCCGACAGATAGCACATGATCGTGCCGGCCCAGTCGGGTTTCTTGTACTCGGGCGTGTTGTGCAGGGCGACCGGCAGCACGATCCGACCGCTTTTCAATTGCACGGCCCGATCGTTGTTCAGCACGTAGTAGCCGATCTGGTCGTTGATGCACAACGTCGGTTCGCCCCAAGTCTTGGCTTCGTCGGTCGATATTCGCATGCAGGGCCGGCAGTCGGTGATGCTGTTCTTGCGGAGGTAGAACAGGCCGATTCGGCCGTCTTGCAGTCGCAGTAGCGAGACCGACATCACGTTCTGACCCCCTTCGTTCGGCACGACAACCACATCCTCGCCGGTCCACGTCCGGCCGCCGTCGCTGGAGAAGCGTCCGGCCAGGTGGGCCGCCGCGTGATCGGACCCGTCACCGGTAAAGTGGGTGTAGACGAATAGGACGCGGCCGTCCTTCAGTTTGATGAAGTCGCCTTCGCCGTTTCGCGGGTTGCCCGGCCCGGGCGGCAGCAGTCGATTGCGCTGGATGCCGTCGTCCGCGCCCACCGCAATGCCGACCGCGCCAAAGCAGATCGCCACCAACGACAATAACAGCATCATACCCAGTCCGCGTGAAGTCTGAACCTTCATTTCGATTCTCCTTGGCCAATCCGCTAGTTGCATGGAAATTACGCCTGCTGCTGCTTTGTGGGGTTCCGGGCAAGAAAGTCCCGGGACGTAGCTTCAGTCGCTCAGCTCGAAGTCCCGTGTGATCTTTCGGCTGTCGGGTGGGATCGTGATCTCCAACTCGCTCTTGGTGTTGTACTTCTCGGGGATATATTGCTGCTCGGGCGGCCGTTCCAACTCCGTGGCGTCGGGTCCAAGCGACTCGGTAAGCTCGCGGAACCTCGGGTCGGGACGGAAGGCGACAATCTCGATCCGGTGCGTTCCAACGGGCACTCCGCCCTTGACCTGCACGGCGTACCGGCCATCGATGATCGTCGTGCCGCTGATTGGTGCCTTGGTCCCCTCGGCGGGGACGAAGCGTATCTGCCCGTCCTTCAGCGGTTCTCCGCGGAAAGTGACCGTGCCGCTGACGATCACGCGCTGGGGTCCGTCCCGACCGCAGCCACCGACTATCATCGCAACCAACACCAGCAGCGCTAAGCGGGCGTCCAACAACAACTCCCCTCGCCCGCTTGCGGGAGAGGGGCAGGGGGTGAGGGCCTCCGCGATCAAAACACGAAGTCGTCTTCCGACGACCGCCAACGGTAGGTTATGCTTCAGCATGAGGCCTCCAACGTGCAATTTCGACAATGCGCCGTTTTCGGTCTAATCCGCGGTTCCAACCGCCAGCAGCGTGTTCTTCGCCGGGAGAGTGATGGGACTGGAGTAATGATGAATTTTGCAGAGTTCCTTTCCGTCTTCAGTCACCGGCGTGGGCTGCTCGATGACGAAGTCCGCGAAGTGCGGCGCGTTGAAGGCAATAAACGCCAAGCTGAGGCTGTCGATCAATGGTTCCGATCGTCGTGAAAGGTCCGGAAACGCGATGGGGCCCGTGTCTACTTGATACATCTTGTCGTGGGGACGAATGTTCATCGTCTTGACGGGACACTCGATAATCGCACGCAGCTTTGCATCCGGATTTTTGATTTCGGTCTGACTCACGATGGGCACGCCCGCCGCCGTGGCATCGCGGATGCTCTCCCACCCGTCGAGCACGCTAACGTGCCGGCCCTGGCGGAGCTTCAGGATCGGCTTACCCCAGCTCTCCTCGGACTTTTTGATCTGGCGGTATCGCTCGCTCAATCGGGCCGGCCGGCGAAAGACGAGTAGATCTTCGGCGTTCACGCCCCCGAAAATCGGCAGGAAGTCGTAGTTGTCCTCCATGAAGAGGTCCTTTTCCGCGAATGTATTCTCGCTCTTGCAGGAGGCACATTGGTAGAACTCGATTGAAACGCCGGTCGAGTCGTCGATCAGCGTGGTCCGGCTTTCAATCCAGAAGCGGACCGAATTCATCGGCGACGGGTTGCAGATGAACGACAGCCCATAGTCAAGGCAGCCGATTCGGGGTTTCTCGCGTTGTTTGTCACCCTCCTTCCCGTCGGCGGCACGGCAGACCCGCGGCGAGGCCGCGATCGCACATGCGGAGGCAATGCCCTTTGTAATGAAGCCGCGTCGAGTTGTGTGCATTGGGTGTCCTTTATCTTGCGTTACATGAGTGTCAGTAGCTACAAGGCCAAGGCCGACATCAATATCCGGCCGGCGACTTTGGTCTAAAACGCGTCCCCTGCCACAATATCACTGCCTTCCCGCGTGGTCAGCGCGGCCAGCACGTCGTGGGCCATGTTCTCCGTGAGGAAACCAACGTGCCCGTCGGCGAAGACGAAATTGCACCCACCCGGGTGGAAGCTGGAAAAACCGGTTCGGATTATGCCCCCATAACTTCCGCCGCCGGGAATGGTGTACGACCCGTTGATTCCGTCATAGGTATCCAGAAGGTTCCACGACGACCAGAAGTGGCCATGGTGCGTGCCGCGGCCGGCACCGGTGATCTCGCCGATCATCAGCGTATTGCTGGTGCCGTCCCGCACGTTGCCGATGCGGCAGCCCTGCCGTTCGCCCATCATGCCGGCGGTGTCCAGATATCCGCTTCCAGGCGCCGGGTGGCGGCGGGTCACGTTGAACTGGTACGGGAAAGCCCCGTCGCAGGTCCAGTCCTTGCTGTCGGCCACGCCCGCCATGTTCGTATGGCGGACATCCTCCGGGCTGGGAGGATCATCCCCACCGCAACAGGTCACCAACTCACCCCCCTGCGGATCGCTGGGACACAGATAGGCCGGGATTGTCGTGGCGCCGGCCTCTCGCGTGCCGCCTTCCTCGAAATAACTGAATTTGTGGCCGGTCCCAACTTGCAGGAAATCAATCTTGTCGTACAGCGATTCCTGCTCCATGAACGGCAAGAGGAACGTTCCCCAGGCGAAACCAGCGTAATACCTCGGCGGGTCGATCGCCGGCCCGCAACTTTCCCCGGTCCAGGAGACCCACATAATCATGCCGGGTGGAAAGCAGTTGTGTGCCGTGTGATAGTTGTGCATCGCC
>CAZDHN010000373.1:0-6564 GCA_964505115.1 uncultured Planctomycetaceae bacterium | reverse complement strand
ACAAAACCGGACCAAAATGAACACCACATTACTCCTCATTTTCGGGAGCCCAGGGGCAGTCTCCCGGTCAGGCATAGTTCTCGCGAAACACGCTCAGTGGCGGGTATTTCCCAGGCGTCGCAACTCGTAGCGAGGACGCCGCGGCTCGGATATCCACTCTTTCGGGCGGTCCGGGGGTAAGGAGATGGCGTCCTGCCGGTCTGCCTCACCATGGCCCGTTGCCCGAGCGACGGCTGGCAATCTAGCGATGGCCGGCTGCACAACTATGTGGGCACCGGAACAGCCGTGCCGGTGAGCATCCCATAGACGTGCGATCGGAGTGCCAGATGTTCCTAACCCGTTTTTGCCATTGCACGACGCTGCTCGTGCTTGCGATCGTTGTGTCCGGGTGCGGCGGCAAGGACGGCCCCGTCCCGTTTAGCGGTGCCGTGAAGTTCGACGGCCAGCCGCTTGCCGGGGCGACCGTTTACTTCATCCACCAGGACCCCGAGGGGCGAGACGCCCTGGGGGCCACCGACGCGGACGGCCTGTTCAGCCTCTCGACCTTTGAGCCGGGCGACGGCGCCCTGGCCGGCAAGTACAAGGTCATCGTGCAGCCGCCCCTGGCAGGGTCCCCGGACGTCACGTCCACGAACGTGTTGGAAGCCATGGCGGCGTCCAACAGGGCCGGGCGGCTGAAAGGTCCCACGGTCACGATCCCTCCCCGCTACAGCAACCCCGGGCAAACGATCCTCGTGCAGGATGTGCCCGCCGCCGGAGACGTGGTTTTCGAGCTGACGAGCAAGTAGCCGAACGCCGCCGAGGAGTTACGCCTTCTTCGACCACGTTTCCGGTCATGGGGACCCCCTGGCCCCTCTTCTTTTGGTTGCGGCCACGTTGACGCGCGGTTCATCGTGTGGTAAAAAATATGGTTCGAGGTGATTTGATGCCCCCGCTGGGTGGCAACCCACGAACGTTTACCGTACTGTCGACCAAAGGCCGAGGAGTCAAGAGTGCCGATTAGCGAACGCCGTAAAGAGATTAAACGTCGCCGTCATCGTCGCAAGAAGCTGGCCCTGCTGGGCAGGAAGCTTGAAAAGGCTACCGTATCCGAACGGGCCGTGATTGCGGACAAGGTACGCCAACTTACGCCGGGTGGCGAAGTAATCGTGGCGAAATGGGGACTTGAGAAGCGCTAATACCGCTGATCCCACATCCTGTCTGATGGGTGGTTACAGGGTGCCACTGCTGGCTTGCCCAGCAATGTCTTGGCGGCGAGTGTACTTCGCACTGCTGGACAAGCCAGTAGTGGCACCGATCACTTTGGCCGTGACAAACTACTATTGATCTTTGCATAGTCAATCGTCGCTCAGGTGCTCCTTCACGTCGGCGGCAATCCGACCGCTGGGCTGGTGATACAGCCAACCGCCAACGCCACTCGGCTTCGTTGGTGGAAAGACTTCGGTCGGGCTGATGAAGGCGATTCCCGTGCTTGGATTGTCGGGAATTCCGCTGGGCAGGTATGGTCCGTAAGGATATTTGGCGCCACCCGCTCCCGGTTTGCCCCTTGCGTCGGTGGCCTCGGTCAATTGAGGGAGCGTGCCTTTATAGAGCAGTGGGACATCGCCGCCATGTTCGGCCTTGTATAGCTCGATTGTCGCTCGCATCGTCCGCAGGTTTTGCAGCATCGCGCTTTCTTTTGCCTGCCCGCTGATAGCGTTGACGACCGGGATACCCGCCGCCGTGACGATCGCCATCAGTGCCACGAGTATCAGCCCGTCGGACATGGTGAACTGGCTGCCACAGTGGCGTGCCCGGCTGGCCATATAGCCCAAGGCGGCAATGGCGGCCAGTGCCACCGTTGCCGGCAATTGTACGTCGAGTAACGAGTTCCCCGGCACGCCGAGTTCTCCCGGTCCATAATCTCAGGGCGGCAGGGCCGCCAACCAAACCGGTGCTGCCGCACCCAGGCAGAAGGCCGCTCCCGTTGGTCGCTGAACTTTGTCAAAAACTTAACGATCTTTGAGGTTAGTAGTTCAGCGGTATGCACCGGCCCAATCACGAGCCAGCAGGGATACGCCCGGCTGCAATCGTTGGCCTTGGAGTGCATGGTATTCCCGGCTGAAATATAGGGCGCAACGTGCCCAGAAGCCAAAATCGGGGAGATACCGGCCGGATAATGCGGGCAAGCGTCCCATTCCGATTCGGTTTCCGTCGCGGCAGGCGGCTGGTGGTGGGTGCCGCCGGAGGGCGTAGTTCCCGACGAACGTCAGGGGGGTTCCTCGCCTGAGTAGTCCTTCAAATCGGGCGCAATCTGGCCGGTATCCTGATGATAGAGCCAGCCTCCGACGCACGGGGCGGATTGGGGGGGAAAGTCTTCGGTGGGCGATATGTACGACAAGCCGTTGTAGGGGTTGGCGGGAATACCGTAAGGGAAGTATGGCCCAAAGGGATGTTGCTTCCCGGGCGGTCCGGGCATGCCTTTGCTGTCGGTGGCTTGGCACATTTGCGGCAGCGAGCCGTCATAGAGCAGGGGGACTTCTCCGTCGTGATCCACCTCATACAGCCCTATTTGGACGCGTAGAGTACGCAATGTTTGCGCCAGGCTTGTGGCCTTCGCCCGTTCGCCCGCATAGTCGAACAGCGGTATGCCGGCCGCCGTGACGATAGCCATGGTGGCAACGAGAATCAGGGCGTCGATGAGCGACAACTCGGCGCGTCGGAAGCGTATCCGAGCGACCAAATACGCCAGCGCGGCGAACCCTCCCAGGCCCACGGCTGCCAGCAGGTTCAGATTCCAGGAGGAGATGTCGGATGCCATGCGCGCAGTTTCCTCGTTTTCCCCCGGGACCCTGCCGAGAGCCCATATTTATACTATACGTCACGGATTCGTCGCGGGTCGCTACAAAGGCGCCAAACGTTATCATGGGCGCAACTTGTGCGATGAGAACGAGTTAGGAGATTTCTCGTGTGAGTATCCATCGACCCTGTGCGCCAGGACCGCACTGCCACCTTAGCTGCAATAGCCGCCAGCGGAAGCTGGCGGTTGCCTTGCGACTCTGCCACGCCGTCGGGCGGAGACTGTTGTGCCGGGCAACCGCCAGCTTCCGCTGGCGGCTATTGTCAAATAATTCCGAACGGGTTTGGCGAATGCTTAAACCCCGTCCCGCCGAGCACGGATTTCTACGCCGATCGAGACCGTTCGACACGCTCGAAGGCAAACTCGCCTTCCGAGCAATCGATCTTCACCCGGCTCCCCTCGGAGAACTCGCGCTTGAGTAGTTCCACGGCCAGCGGATTCTGAATCTGCTGCTGAATGACCCGTTTCAGAGGGCGGGCGCCATAGACGGGATCGTAGCCCTGTTCGGCGATGGCGTCGATTGCCGCGTCGGTCACTTCCAGCTCGATCCCCTTCTCCAGAAGCTGCTTGCTCAAGCGTTCGACTTGCAGGCCGACGATTTTGTGAATTTCCTTCGCCGTGAGCGGATGGAAGATAATCGTCTCGTCGATTCGGTTGAGGAACTCGGGCAGGAAGCGGGAGTTGAGCGTCTCGGTCACCGCCTCGCGCATCTCCGCTTCGCTGCCGCCCTCGCGCGATATCTCCTGAATAAGTTGGCTGCCGATGTTGGAGGTCATCACGATGATCGTGTTGGTGAAATCGACCGTATGGCCCTGGTTGTCGGTCAGGCGTCCGTCGTCGAGCACCTGTAGGAGAACGTTGAAGACGTCGCGATGCGCCTTCTCGATCTCGTCCAGCAGAATCACCGCGTAGGGACGCCGGCGGACGGCTTCCGTCAACCGACCGCCTTCCTCGTAGCCCACATAGCCCGGAGGCGCGCCAATCAACCGGCTTACCGTGTGCCGCTCCATGAACTCGCTCATGTCGAGGCGGATCATGGCGTTCTCGTCGTCGAACATCACCTGGGCGAGCGCTTTGCAGAGCTCGGTTTTGCCCACGCCGGTCGGTCCCAGGAAGATGAACGAGCCGACGGGTCGATTCGGGTCTTGCAGGCCGGACCGGCTGCGACGGACCGCGCCCGAGACGGCCTCGACCGCTTCGTCCTGGCCGACCAGCCGCAGATGGAGGCGTTCCTCCATGACCAGCAGTTTGGCGCGTTCGGTTTCCATCATTCGAGTGACCGGAATGCCGGTCCAGGCGCTAACCACTTCGGCGATTTCCTCGGGCCCAACTTCCTGGCGGAGCAGGCGTCGGCCGCCGTTGGCCGGCTCGTCACTCGATTCGCTCGCTTCCAACTGTGTTGCGAGTTGCTTGCTTTGGATGTCCAGTTCGTACAGCTTCTGATAGTCTTCCTCGCCGACCGGCATGCCGGAAGACTGCTTCTCGTTGATTGCCGCAGTAAGGTGGCTGTACTCGAGTTCCACGTCGGCCAGCCGGCTGCGGATTTGATGAACGTCGCCCAACCCTAGCTTCTCCGCTTCCCATTGCTCCCGCAAATTGGCCAGCTTCCGGTTGAGTTCCGCCATCTCGGCCTCGATCTCCTCGAGCCGCTGCTTGGCATGCTCTTCGGTTTCGTCGGCCAGTTGCCGGGCGGCCAGTTCGAGCTGGACCAAGCGGCGCTGTATCTGGTCGATCTCCTCGGGCACGCTCTCCAGCTCCATGGCCAAGCGACTGGTGGCCTCGTCCATCAGGTCGATTGCCTTGTCGGGCAGGAAGCGGTCGGCAATATAGCGGTGCGACAGGTTGGCCGCCGCCACCAGGGCCGAATCCTTGATCTTCACGCCCTTGTGATGGGCTTCGTAACGAGCCTTCAGACCGCGAAGGATGGCTATCGTATCGTCGACCGAAGGTTCACCCACATAGACCGGCTGAAAACGCCGTTCCAGGGCGGCATCCTTCTCGACGTGCTTGCGATATTCGTCCAAAGTGGTGGCGCCAATGCAGCGTAGATCACCTCGTGCCAGCGCCGGCTTGAGCAAGTTGGCCGCGTCGCTGCCGCCTTCGGCGTTGCCGGCGCCGATGACCGTATGCAGTTCGTCGATAAACAGTACCACGTTGCCGCCCGCCTCCTCGACCTCGCGCAAGACGGCCTTGAGCCGCTCCTCGAACTCGCCGCGGTACTTCGTTCCGGCAATCAACGCGCCCAGGTCCAGAGCCACGACGCGTCTATTCTTGAGGCTCTCGGGCACGTCGGCGTCGACGATGCGCAGCGCCAACCCTTCGGCGATGGCTGTCTTGCCCACGCCCGGCTCGCCGATCAAGACGGGGTTATTTTTGGTGCGTCTGGAGAGGACCTGGATGACGCGGCGTATCTCCTGATCGCGGCCGATAACCGGATCGAGCTTCCCCTTTCGCGCCCGTTCCACCAGATCGATTCCATAACGCTCCAGGGCCTGGAATTTGGCTTCGGGGTTCTGATCGGTTACCCGACCGCCGCCGCGAACGGCCTGTAGTGCCGCGAGCAGATCCTTTTCGTTGACGGCGTTCAGCGCGAGGATCTTCTTGGCTTTGGATTCGGCCTTCGCCAGGGCCAGCAGCAGGTGCTCGGTCGAGATGAAGTCGTCCTTCATGGCGTCGGCTTCGGCCCGAGATGTTTCGAGCACTCGCTGCAAGTCTTTCCCGACTTGCGGCTCCGCGCCTCCGGTGACCTTGGGGCGATGCCCCAACTCCGCCTCGACTATCTGGTCGAGTTGCGACCGGTTCACGCCGATTTTGTCGAGCACCGGCCCCACGATCCCCTCGCTCTCGGCCAGAAGTGCCGCGAGCAGGTGCAAGGGGTCGATTTGCGGATGGCCACCGTCGGCAGCCAGCGACTGCGCTTTGGCGATGGCCTCCTGGGCCTTGATCGTGAGTTTGTCGAATCGAAAAGCCATCCGCGGATATCTCCCTTCGTCGTTTCTGAACCTACCTGGCTATAAACATTCGTCTGACCGGTGCGTAGTGATTCGACAATAGCCGCCAGCGGAAGCTGACGGTTGGGTAGCACAACAGTTCTCGTTGGAGGGCGTGACCGTACCGCCAAGCAACCGCCAACTTCCGCTGACGGCTACTGCAACCAGGGTGGAAGTGTGGTGCTCCAAGCACGGGTATAACGAATGCTTGCCTAGCGTTAGTGCTCCCTAACACAATGCTCGACGGGTGCCACTGCTGGAAAACGTCTATTCGTTTGTGGTACTCATTCGTAGCCAGGCGATGCGTGTTCTTTGCACGAACCACCCAGTATACCGATTTTTGCCGCAAAGTTACAAGCAGTCTGCTGCTGCTTTGGGCTTAGGAAGCGCCCCGCATCAGCAGCCTGTTCATAACTTTGGAGCTACTATAAGTGTTACCTCGATTTGAACCAGGCCTGAAGTTCTGTTTCAATCAGTAAATATTCGCCGAAGGGGTGGAAAATTAGCGAACTGATCTGGCGTCTCCGGGGAAAATCCTCTAATTCAGGGCACTATGAGTGCGCCGGTATTAGAACAGGATTCCGTTGACGAACAACTGCGGTCGCTGACGACGCTCGTCCGGCAGTTGCAGCGGGAAGTCCGCGAACTGAGACGTGAGAACGCGGAACTACGCTGCGAGTTGGGCTATTGGAAGAGCATGCATGCTCGCGCCGTGGAGCGAAACACAAAACTGCA
>CAZDHN010000372.1:0-6642 GCA_964505115.1 uncultured Planctomycetaceae bacterium | reverse complement strand
CCAGCGCGTGCCGCCTTCGTATCGGTAGACGGTGCCGCCATGGTTCTCGTTTGGCGAAAGCGGCAGCGAGGAGCCACCGCCGCTGTAATATTCGACTCCGGCGTAAAGCTTGCCGTTGTAGACGGCCAGCGCGGTTACCGAGTTGCAGATGTCGGGGCTGCCGCAGTCGGTCCATTTCGTCCCGCCCGCGTAGCGATAGACGTGGCCCGATTCACCCTTGCCGGGCTCCCAGGTGCCCGCGTAGAGGTTGCCGTCGAAAACGGTCAGTGCCTTGACATAGAAGTTGTTCCCCGGCCGACCGCAATCGGTCCAGGCGGGTTCGATTCGGCCAGCGTCGATGCCAAAGGCCAGGTTCCGGTAGTTCGACTGTGCCGAGGTGACGCCGGCATAGTTCATGATGCTCAGCGTGGCGCCGGTTCGAGTTGCCGGGTCGTACTTATCGAGGATGTCGCCCAGCACGTCGGTCAGGTCGGCCTCGGTATGCAGCCAGACGGCGACCGAGAAATCGCCCTTGCCCGACCGGAGCGATTCGGCGTCGGGCACCTCGATGTAATCGTCGATACCGTCGAACGTGGCGCCTTCTTTGCCATTAAAGGTGACGCCGTGGTTGGTGCCGTGGTTCTTCGCGCCGGACGAGTCGCGGCAGTCGGCGGTCAGCTTCCAGTGTCCCACGAGCCCTTGGTTCGTCGCGGCCGGGCAATGACCGTTCAATAGGAACAGAATACACACGGCGGCGATCACAACATCCTTCAGCGTGCAAGCGTTCATCGGAAACTCCTTCCATCTTCAGGCTGTGTTGGAAGGTTCGATTGTCTCCGGTCCCAAACACAATGTCAACAACGCCCGCTGATACGGCGATTTCGTAACCGGATTCGCAAGAATTCGGTTATTCGCGACACGGCTGAATTCTTGCGAATCCAGCTACGTGTCAATACTAGCTGCGTCCCCGTTTCGACATCCTGGGAACACGAACGAACAAGCTCCGGGCTAATCAGCACTGGCGAAACGCCAGTGGCACCCCGTAACGACCCGCCGGATGGGGCTTGACGTGCCCCGCCTCGCGTGCAAGACTACCGCGGTGGCCGGGTGGACCGGCCTCGCGAGGATGAGCGACGCAACCACTTGATCATCGGAGGAGCGACAATGGCGTACATTATGAGCCAGTTTCGCGTGGACGATTTCGCTGAGTGGAAGGCAGGGTTTGGGTCGCCCGAAGGGTGTGAGCTACGCCGCGGCGGCGGCATGAAGGGTTACCAGGTGTTCCAGGTCGAGGGCGATCCCAACAACGTGGTCATGATTGCCGAGTTTCCCGACGCCGACACCGCGCGAAAGTTCATGCAATCGGCCGAACTGCGGCAAGCCCACGAGCGGACGGGCGCCGGCTGCCAACCAACGGCGACGTTCCTTTGCGAGGTTGAGAAGCAGGACGTTTGAGCGGGCCGGGACCAAACGGAACGGTTCCTAAGGATCGTCGAGTTCTCGACAGTGTTTGAGGTTAGTAGCACAGTGAACGAACTGGTTACAATCCGGTCCTTCGACCTTCGCTGGCAGGCCGATATCTGCAAGATGCGACTGTCGCAACACGATATAGAATCGTACCTCGCGGGCGATTGCTTCGCGGGCGTCAACTGGTTTTGGGCAATCGCGGGGGGTGGCATCAAAGTGCAGGTGGCGGATCGGGACGCCGAAAGGGCTCGGGCCGTACTCGGCGAGGCCGACATACCGGCGGTCGACTCGCGGGCGCGGATCAGGCTCTATGCCATTGTGATTCTTGCAATCAGCGTTCCTGTTTTCGGGCTCCCCAGGCTGCTGTCGGTCATTACCGAGTTACTGTCGGCCATTCCGTAGAGTGTGGCAATACGATTACAAGGGTGGGCAAGCCGTACATGGCACCCAACTTGCGTGGGTCTCGGAGTTCAACCCATCCTACATTCTTCCCGTTACAAGGAACAATGAGACATTCTTCCGACGACTTTTCGCAAATCGAGTACCGCACGATCTGCCCGGATTGCGGTGCCCGGGTTGATCCCGACGCCGTTCGATGTGTGGCGTGTGGGGCCCGGTTCCCGGCAATGCACGATCGGCAAGGCGCTCCCGGTCGTGCTATTGTCCGGATGTTCCTTGTCCCCTTCGCGATGGTCTCGCCATTCGTGACCGTTGGCGTTCTTGCTGCGTTGCTTCAGGCCGATAACCCGCCGGGCAAACTGGAAGTGTTCGGGTTTTTGGCGTTGCTGGTCGTAACCATCGTACTCGACTATTGGGCATGGCTGTTATACAGATATCCGGACGGGTTTCCTTAAGCGGAGCGGTGGTTGGCGGCTCGGCGAGGCGAAGCCCCGGGGCCATTCTCCCCGGCCATTTCTGATCTTGAAATTGGCCGCGCGACCTGATACGTTAGTTTGCATGGGGTAGTATACCACCGCTGCCCATTTCCTTGATAATTCATGTCGTTCCCAGCGTGCAAACGCCCGGCGTTCACGACCTCGGGCGGCTGTCGATTGGAATTGTTGGGCCGGTGAAGCATGCGTCCAACAATTCCAACGGGAATTCTATCCGAGAGAACAAACGTCCGTTGATTTGCCATAAGGAGAGTCGATCATGTTTACGCGATTGTCGAACGGTTGGCAGCTTGCCACGCAAAGCTTTCGGGTGCTAAAACTGGATAAGGAACTGCTGGTGTTCCCATTATTGAGCGGCTTGGCCTGCCTGGCCGTGCTGGCCAGTTTCGCGGCGCCGCTTTGGAACAGCGAATATGCCGGCATGCTGCTTAACGACCAGAAGGCGCCCGACGACCCGCTCGCCTATCTGCTGCTCTTCACCTTCTATTTCGTGAACTATTTCGTGATCGTCTTCTTCAATTCCGCCCTGGTCGCCTGTGCCGTCATCCGCTTCAAGGGCGGCGACCCGACCGTGGGCGACGGACTGCGCGCGGCCAGCGGCCGCTTTCCACAAATCGTCGCTTGGGCGCTGGTCAGTGCCACGGTGGGCATGATTCTCAAGCTGATCGAGTCGAAGTCCGAGAAGGTCGGCCAGATCGTGGCCGGGCTGTTGGGGATGGGCTGGGCCGTGACAACCTACTTCGTCGTGCCCGTCCTGGTCGTCGAAGGAGTAGGTCCGGTCAAGGCCGTGAAACGTTCGCTCTCCATCCTGCGACGCACCTGGGGTGAGGCGCTGGGTGGCAATTTCGGGATCGGCCTGATCACCTTCCTGCTCTGCCTGCCGGGAATACTGTTGGTCGTACTCAGCGCGGTTGCTTTCGTAGCCGGTAACGTTGTTCTCGGATGCGTCGTCGCGGGGCTGGGTATCGCCATTATCCTGCTGGTCTCGCTGGTCGGATCCGCCATGGACGCGATCCTGCTGGCCGCCCTTTACATCTACGCGGCGGAAGAAAAGCTCCCTCAATATTTCGACGGCGACCTGCTCGAACACGCGTTCAGGGAAAAGTAAGCGAGCGGCGAACCTGTGCGCCGTGTCTATAAAGCCGCGACCGTTGGTCGCGCTTTGCCCGAAGTGCGCGACCAACGGTCGCGGCTTTATAGGGTGTTTTGACGGTGTTGGGGCACGCCCTATTGCAGCGGTCGAAGGCCTTTCTCTTGGCGGTGGCGGTTGACCTTCGCCAGGGCGCGGGGCTCTTTCTTCAGTAGCTTGACGAGCTGCGAGACGTTGCAGCCCAACGCGGCGGCGGCCTGTTTGGGGTCCATGGCGTGAGCGGATAGAGTGTCGAGCGCTTCGGCCAGGAGGGCCGGGAAATCGGCGTGCGACGCGGCCACGCTAATCCGGCCACCGGCGCAGCGCGATTGCCAGAGCGGGCTGGGCGGCTCGTCCGCCGCGCGCTCGGCACGCGTTTCCAGCGCCAGTTTCAAGCGGAGCCGGAACAGGGCAACGCGGCGGTTCTCGGCCTGGCTACGGCGTTCGGCGGCTTCCGCCCTAACTCCAGTAGGCCGGTGCAGCAGAACCACGGCCGTCTCCACCTTATTGCGATGCTGACCGCCCGGCCCCGAGCGGCGCGTAAGCCGCAACTGGCAATCCTTCAACAACTGCTCGGGCGGCAATGCGGCCGGATGGTGCATGGCAGGCGAATCTGGCTGACAGAGACGGACCTAATTAACCGTCGGATCTTCCGGAACGTCGTCTATCTTCAACGAGGAAAACAGCAGCGAGCTGCCGATATCGCCGGCAACCTTTTTCCAGAGGTCATCGCCCTCATGAAATACGTAGTCGACCGTGGCGGGCGTGGTGAGCCAGGCGCCCTGCTTCAGTTCGCCTTCGAGTTGACCGCCACCCCAGCCGGCGTGGCCGAGGAATATTCTGAACTCGTGCTCCTCCTGCTGCACAAGTTCGTCAAGCTTGCCTTTTTGGGCAGCAAAGTAGACGCCGGGCAGGACTTCAATCTCCGAGAGATATTTGGCGGAGTGTATGGCCATGAGCGGACCGGGGACAGGGCCTCCGAGATTCACGGGCCGCTTGTCGGAGCAGGGCACGTCGCTCACCTGCTGCCAGACATCTGCAATCGATTGGTCCGTCGGCCGGTTCAGCACGATTCCAAGCGATCCGTTCTCGCCGTGCTGAACAAGCAGCACGACCGCCTTGGAGAAGTTCGGGTCGGGCAGCTTGGGTGTTGCCACCAGCAGGTCACCTTGAGCGATCTCCATTCGTTTCCCCTATTGCTAGCTGCGCCCGCAACCCAAAAGAACCTGGCAACATGCGCGCAGGCTGCGCGCATGTTGCGACGTAAGACTCTAACGCGACATTGCTTTTCCAACCATCAATAAACGCAACACTGAACAGACAACCAATAGAGCTTAACGGAACGGCGACTTGCCATCCAGCCCCCCCGCCATCGCCGGCCCGGCTTTCCGGCCCCCGCTAGCCACAAGGCGGCGCAACTGTTTTGTCCGGAATACGTGGAGTATCTGTTAAGAACCCACCTCGGAATGACCGACGAAATCAGCATACCCCGTATTTTTGGTGCATACCCATGCACACATGGACTCGGGAAACCATATCCGCGGTAATGTCGAACGGTAACCGTGAGATAACGTGAGTCGCGTAGCACTACGGGGATGCCGGGCAGGGGCAATGACGTAGCATTCAGAGACCTCCACGGTCATCCTCTTTTTGTATCGCGGTCCGGGCAGAAGCGGGCAGCGCGGGCAGGCTCTCGTGTCGAACGGCCAGTTCGGGACCCAAACGCGGTGATGTGCGCTTATTGAAAATTGCATTGCCAATGAGCAGGGGCCAAGCCCGATTCTCGGGCAAACGTCCTTCAACGGCTCATTGACCAAGCAAGCCTCAATTGGCGATGGTTTCCCATTGGAAACCCGTTCACAGGAGGACGCGTGATGAGGCGATGCAATGGATGGCATGTCTTGGCGGCACTGGCCGTCATCGGTTTACTGGCGGCTCCGGCGGCCGGCCAGGAGTTTTACGGGTCGACCGCAACGGCTTCCGCGCCGTCCGTCGACCAGCGGATCAACGATCTCGAAGCACAATTGGCCGAACTTAGGGAGTATCTCGACGAAGATGACGACTTCTTCATGCCCTGTAACCGACTCTACTCGGGAGTAGTCGCCGAGATCGAGTACCTTTATTTGCGGGCCCGCAGAACCGGCCTGGTAGCCGCCGGCGACTTTACCCCGGGCAGCCTTAAGAACGTTGGCTACGACTACGACCCCAACAGCGGCCTGCGTGCGGGGTTCGGCTATCGATTCGAGGCCGGCTGGGATATCATCTTCACCTATACCTACTTTCATACGTCGGGAAATGTAGGCCCAACCGCCATCACCCACCCGATTCTTGGCGCCGCGACCGCTTCAGGCAGCGCGGGCCTGGATTACGATGTGTTTGACTTGGATGTTGGACGTTGGCGCTGCATTAACCCCAACACCGACTTCCGTCTCTTTGCCGGCGTGCGTTACGGCATCATCGATCAGGTCGTGAATTCCACCGTCGCCGGTACGCAAACGACAGTCACAAGTCGTCTGACCAATTACGTCGACGCCATCGGCCTCCGTGCCGGCGGGCAGTTGCACTGGAACGTGGCGGGGGACTTCACCGTTTTCGGCCGCGGGGCCGCGGGCGTGCTTGTGGCTGACCAATCGAATGCGTTCGCTCAGAGCGCCGATGTGGCCTACACGGATTCCCCCATGGCTCCATCGGCAACACTGGAGGCAGCGATAGGTGGATCGTGGCATCGCGGTGGTTTCGAGGTATCCGTCGGCTACGAGTTGACCCAGTGGTTCAACGTTTCGGCAATGGCACCGGTCAACACGGGTGCCCCGGCCTATGTTATCGACAACCAACTAACCGATCTCATGCTAGACGGTTTCTTCGGCAAGATCGCCTGGAACTACTAGCCTAACGGCTCCCACTGTTCCACCAACCCAACTTGACCGCGTCGGCACGGCTCCGTTCTCGCGGAGCCGTGCCAATTTATTTTCGCCGAGCGGCAACCACACACGTTTAGCCCGTATTTCTCACCAACATCGTCACGAGAGGTCGTAAGTTCTGTCGTGGCAAGGAGTGCAAGCGATTCATCCGTAGGCGTATTGGTGAATACGTTGAGGATGAATCGTGCCGCACGACGAAGCCACGGCTGGACTTCCGTCCTCGCAGTAGATGGCTGGTGAGAAATGCGGGTTA
>CAZDHN010000371.1:0-6718 GCA_964505115.1 uncultured Planctomycetaceae bacterium | reverse complement strand
TGATGGGTGCCACTGGCGTCTCGCCAGTGCAATACAAACCGGGGCTTGCTCGTTCTTGTTTCGAAAGCTCGTTGTGCGTATGTGCGGATTCTCGCTTGTGCGGCCACGAATCGACTGACGCGGAACGAACTCTAGGAACACCAACGAACAAGCTCCGGGCTAATCAGCACTGGCGAGACGCCAGTGGCACCCGCAACAATCCATCCAATCGGCCGATGCAAAGCATAGTCTCCTTTCCCGAAAAAGGGGAGAGGGGAGATTCTCCGCAACGGAAGCTCTATCATTGCCTCGCTTCAGGCGATCTCGAAGACGTACTTCAAGTTGAAGTAGACGCCGACCAGGATAAACACCCAGCCCGTTATCATACGGGCCCACCATTCGACCGTCGAGAGGGCATTATACGCCTTGCCGACCGATTTGGCACTATAGGCCAGGAGAAAGGCGACCAGCAGCACCGGCAGCGCGGTGCCGATCCCGTAGACTAGCGGCAGAAGTACCGTGCCGCCGGGCAGCGAGGCCTCGGGCAGCACGATGCCGACCTTGTCGAGCACGCCGGTTATCGCCCCGGCCTCGGATCCCATAACCAGGGCCAGCAGCCCGAAGAACCAAGCCGCCGAGGTGGGGCAGAACGACACGGCGAAGAGGATTCCCAACAGCAGCGCCCCCCAAACACCCATGGCGTCGACGCGCTTCTGCATCCGCTCGCTCATCATCGTTCCGCCGGCGGTAACGGTGATCATTCCCACCAGAAACATGCCGAGCAGCAAGAAGATCGGCCCCAGCACCAGATGCATGTACTTTTGTAGGAAGATGGAGACCGCCGGAATCGACAGCGCCGTGGTCGTTAGCAACGTTGCCAGGCCCAGATAGAGCAGGCAGCGGCCCAGCGTATAGAGCAATCCGGCATGGATGACCATGCGCGGGTTGTCGACCTTCCGGCCGATGTAGGAAATCGCCGCGATGTTCGTTGCCAGCGGGCAGGGGCTGATCGACGTCAACACGCCCAGGTAGACGGCCAAGGCAATATAAATCAGATAGGCGCTCATTTCAAGTAGGCCGTGACATTATCGCGGACGTACTTGAGAAACGCGGGCTTTTCGCGGACGTTGGCCCAGATGTCTTTCAGGTCCTTGAACTCCTTGACCTTATTGCTGACCACTTTCGCGACGATCAGCGCCGGGCCGCTTACGCTATATCCCTTGGCAAACGCGGCGTTCTTGGGGTCCTGGAAATCGATGTAGTGGAATTCCACCTTGCCGGCCTTAATCTCCTTGGCGAACCCTTGCGTGACGGCCTCCTCCGAATAGCTGCCCATCTTTTTGCACGTGGGGCAACGCTGCGTGCGGTGGAAGTATATCGCCACGACGCGATCGGCGGGGGCGTCGGCGGCCGTGGCCATTTCGGTCCAGGCGGAAAACGCCATCGTCGCCATCACGAACACAACCATCGAGCTAAGGATTACAAGTCGCTTCATGTGTAACTCCTCTTACTGAGTAACGGTTTGAAATACTATTGATCTTTGCATGGCTAATGTGCGCATCATGCGGATGGCGCCAAGGAACCGGGCTTCGCCCTCGATCACTGGCTATGCAAGGGTCAATAATTATTGGATGCAAGTAACCACGCATTTCGCGGTTGAAAACTCCGGCAATTCATGGTGCGTGGAAGACATGGTCAGTCCGGGTGAGGGGCCTTCATTTCATGGCAGGTCGAGCAGTTCATTTTCGCGACGGATTTCGGGGCCCTTGCGGCATCCGAGTCCTTCTCTCCACCCGGCCTTGAATGGCACTCGATGCAGGAATGCGGCGGCTGGGACGCAACGTCGGGTTGCTTCAAGGAATCGGCTGGAGCCGCCTTCTTGTCGGCCTTCTCCTCCGCGTGTTGGGCGTTGAGGAGTTCGACCACCTTTTCCGCAACATCCGCCGCCGTTCGACGGCATCGTTCCTCGCGTTTTGCGCCAAGCTGACTTTCCTCGGCCTCCACGCACCAGCTATTGATGGAGACGTGGCACAATACCGAATCACCCCGTGCCTTGGGGAAACCGGCACTCTGCGTCCCGGCCGGGGCGAACCGTGGCAGTTCGGTCGATTCATACCAGCGGAACAACTGGCCGATCAAGCCGTCACGTACCCTTTTGTCTTGATGGAACAGACCGATGACGGCGGCTCCGCCGTTGCACCCGCCGCAAAGCGTGCCCCACGCACCGCATCCGCCATGCCCGTACTTGAACATGTCGAAGAAGATGGGTGGAACGGCCGACGGCTCTTTGTCGGAGATCAAGGTGACGATGCTCTTGACCACGGCATACATGCACGAGCCTTCGGGATAGATCTGATAGGCGCGAGCGGCCGTTTCCTCTGGCGAGATGGGTAGGTATCGCGGTCGGAAGTCATTGGCGACCGGCGGAGAATCGGCGGAGGACGATGCCGCATAGCTGGGGGTTCCGTTGCCGCAACCACTTTGCGTGGCAATAATGCCCGACCCTACGGTCAGGCCCGCGACGGATAGCATATGACGTCTTGAAATCCGGCTCATGCATTTTCCTGTATTGAGTTTCTTCTTAGCAGCCCATTGAAAAGCAGCCCATTGAAAAAGGGTGCCACTGCTGGCTTGCCCGGCAGTGCGAAGCACAATCCCGCGTAACACTGCTGGGCAAGCCAGCAGTGGCACCCAAATTGCTAGCAATGGTCTTTTTCAACGGGTTGTTAACCTTCTTGGCTTTCTGGCGCCGGGATGGGTAACAAGGGCGGTGTATCGTCTGGGGACATTGCATCCGGGACCGGGATTAGCGGAGCATCGTCGGGCGGCGTCACATTTGGCTGTTTGTCGGTCGGATCGAGCATTTGACCGATTTCGTCTCGGACGTAATCGGTGAAGGCCGACTTGTCGGAAACCAGCGCCCAAACGCGGTCCAGACGCCTCCAATCCTCGATTTGCCCATCCTTCATCTTCGCCAGCACGACGACCGGCATCTGGATTTCAAACTTCTTTTGCAGTTCGACGCCTTCGGGCCGCTCGTAATTGAGCTTCTTCCAGACGACTTCTCCACTGGTTAACTGCGAAGCGAAGTCGGACTGGACCGTGTCGTGCGATTGCGATTCGATCGCCCGACAGGTCGGGCAACGGGTGTTACTGTGAAAGTAGTAGACGATCAGGCCGTTGTCGACCGATACGTCTTCGGCCGCGCCGCCAGTACCCGTTGTGATTCCACCGGCCTTGCGAATCGCCTCGAGTTCCTCGGCGATTCTGATCAACTGCGGCTCGAGCCGGGCCGCCGCTTGCGAATCGAGCGACCGGGCGATAAGCACGACGAGCGTCGCCGATAACAAGGTGATCAGGCAAACGGCGACCGCATTTTTAAGTTCCATGGCGATTCTCACATGGTATTTGTTTTCGCTTGTACTCGTCACGCTCCGCGTGACGAACTTGCATCACGCGGAGCGTGATGAATACATGTCGCCTACTACAGCAGCCTGGCGATTTCCTCTGCCGAGGCGACCTTTCCGACCAGCTTTACCTGGCCGTCGACAGCCAGGGCGGGTGTCATCATTACGCCGAAGCCGACGATCTCGTTGATGTCGGTAACCTTCTCCACCGTGGCTTCCACGCCCGACTGGCCGATCGCCGCTTCGGCGTTCTGCTTGAGCTTCTCGCACTTGGGGCATCCGGTCCCCAGTATTTGAACTAGCTTCATTATTCGTCTCCAATAGAAATTTTCGTTTAGCCGGCGGACTTGTCCGCCGCGTTGCTAAACGAAGAACCAACCGAAGATTACGCCCACGACGGTACTCATCAGGATTGTCAACAGGCAGAACATGAACGTTTTCTTGAATCCAATTACGCTATAGATAACCGCGATGCTCGGCAGCGACAAGGCGGGTCCCGCCAGCAGTAGCGCCAGTGCGGGGCCTCGGCCCATCCCCAGGCCAAGCAGAGCTTCCAGGATGGGTATCTCGGTCAGCGTTGCGAAGTACCACATGCCGCCGATCATCGAGGCTACGAGATTGGCTCGGAAACTGTCGCCGCCGACCCAGCCGGCCACGACATCCTCGGGAATCAACGCCCCGACGAAGCCGGTCACCAGCACTCCGCCAAACAGTAGCGGAATGATCGATTTCGAGAAACTCCAAGTCTGATCCATCCATTGGCCGACTTCCTCGCGATCGAACCAGCGCCAGACCATCGCCAGCACGGCCAGGAAACAGGCGGCGGAGAAATACCATCGCTGGTGATAAACCCAGGCCGCCCATTTGTAGTTGTCGGGCGTGACATCCGCCTCCGAGACGATCTGGGCTCTGTCCAAGGTGAGCTTGGCCCCCTTCTTCAAGTCGCCCAGCGGCTCCTCGAGTTGTACCCGATAGGTCTCGGACGTTCTGATCAGGACGGCCACGTGCATGTGAGTGCCGTCGGTCTTCTCGATTAGGGTTTGGCTCGGATTGGCCCAATCGCTGAAGACGAGGAACGTGATCATTGCCACGAAGAAGATCGCCGTCTGCCAGAGCTTCCGCTTGGCCGGCGGCGGGTCGGGTAACTGCATTACGGCGGCGGTCCGCTCCTCTTCATCCTTGCGAAAGACGACGGCCATAATCAGGCCGATTACGACCGCGAAGACGACCGAGCCGATGATCCGGGCGACACCCAAATCGAACCCCAACACGCGGGCGGTGAGGAAGATGGCCATTACATTGATTGCCGGCCCGGAATAGAGGAACGCCGAGGCGGGCCCCAAGCCGGCGCCCACGCGATAGATGCCGGCGAACATCGGCAGCACGCTGCACGAGCAAACGGCCAGCACGGTGCCGGAGGTGGACGCCACGCCGTAGGCCTCGACCTTGTTGGCCTTGGGCCCCAGGTGCCGCAAGACGGCCTCCCTGGAGAAGAAGGTGGCGATTGCCCCGGCGATGAACATGGCGGGCACGACACAAGCCAGCGTGTGGTAACGCACATACCACTGGAGCATGTAGAAAGCGTCCATCAGGGCGTTCTGGATCTTCGCGTCGGTGAAGTTCACGAAGTAGGCGAACAGAAAGACGGAGACCAGCGCCGCGAAGATGCCAAGTTCCCTTTTGTTCATCGAAAACGCTCCCTATTGATAGAATCGTTGCCGTTAGGCTAATTGGCGAAATATGCAAATATTACCGCAAACCAAAAGGCTCGGCCTATTGGCTGAGCCTGCTAGCTCCGGCAGTACCACGCTGCCATCTCAACCGCAAATAGCCGCCCGCAGAAGCTGGCGGTTGCGATGCGGCTCGTTCACGTAATCGTACGGAGAGTGTTCTGTTGGGCAACCGCCGGCTTCCGCGGGCGGCTATTGATGAACCTACTCCGGACGGCAACCGCGACTACTTCAGCATCTCCTGTTGACTCTTGGCGTTACAGGCCATGACCGACTCGATGCACTCGAAAAAATTCAAAACGCACTGCACCCGAAGCCGGTAGAAGACCATCTGCCCGCGTTTTTCGTCCTCGACGATTCCGGCCCCCTTCAGCACTGCCAGATGCCTTGAGACGGTCGACATATCCGTGCCGATCATCTCGGTGAGTTCGCAGACGCATTTCTCGCCCACCTCGGACAGTTGGTCGACAATAAACAGCCGGGTCGGATGGGCCATCGCCTTGACGATTTTCGCCCGGGCTTCGTATCTGGCTTGTGTGTTCTGATCCATTTGCCACCTGCTTGTGCCCGCTATCCAACTGATCGGCCATCGCTATTTGTAAGTTTAGCCAAATGGGCAAGTGTAGTCAAGTCCCTAATTTGGCCGTGGCGGAACATGGTTCGCGGAGCACCCTTCACACAGGGCAAGCCAGGCCGCTAGAAACAATCATGAAAACAACCGTAAAAGCGTTGCCGGCAGTGCCGGCAGAGACATCGGGATGCGGGGTACGGGTTACCCCTGACCCACTGCAATGGCGGGTGAATGGTTATTTGCGAAAAGGCCGAATCTCGGTATAGTAGATCTGCCAGGGCAATGCATGGTCTTCTCGCTAGCGAATTTGCCACCGATCTCCCGAAAGGAACCTCTCATGCGATACGCCGTGCGTCGCGGTTTTACCTTGGTTGAGCTATTGGTCGTGATCACGATCATCGGCATCCTGATCGCCCTCTTGCTACCGGCAGTGCAATCCGCCCGAGAAGCTGCCCGACGGATGTCCTGCTCGAATAACCTCAAACAAATCGGCTTGGCCTGCCTGCACCACCTGGAAGCGAACGGTGAATTTCCCACGGGCGGGTGGATGTGGCGGACGGCCGGTGATCCGGATCGCGGGTTCGGCATACAGCAGCCGGGTGGCTGGATGTTCAACATACTACCGTTCCTCGAACAGCAAGCCCTGCGCGAGATGGGTGCCAATGCGACCGATCCGAGCATCAGGCGATCCAAGGGCAAGGAACGGGCCGAAACACCGCTTGCGATGTTCTGTTGCCCCACGCGCCGCCGGCCGGTTGCCGGCGTGGCCAACGGCTTGGATAACAACGAGCCCTTGAACATCGATGAGCCCACCGTATGGGGCCGAACCGACTACGCGGCAAACGCCGGCGACGACGACGACCGAATCAACTGGACCGCGAACCTCATGACCACGCTGGAAGCAATGACGGAAACCCAATGGCAGGAGAAGCCGGGCACCTCGCCCGCGGCAACCGGCGTCATTTTCTGTCGCAGCGCGGTTGCCATGGCCAGCATTCGAGACGGATCGAGCAATACCTATCTGGCCGGCG
>CAZDHN010000370.1:0-6737 GCA_964505115.1 uncultured Planctomycetaceae bacterium | reverse complement strand
CAGCTACCAACGTGTCACCGATCCATTGAGGTTCCGCAAACCCGTTCCTGCGCCCCCCAAGGCCGGACCAGCCGGTCGATTGGTTGACACCTCTGGCCGGGATGGGTAGTCTGAAGTATTGAGGGATCGTTGGTCCCCGCATTGTCCATGAGCGGCTGACGGGCCTCTTGGCGGATAGGCCGGGGTGCGTACGCTTCTCATTGGCGGTGCGGACCGCAATAGTATCAAGTAAATCGGAACGAGGCGCTCGCCTACTTTGCTCGGCAAACCCCGGGCCGTCCCTCGCTGTCTGAAATTGCAACCTGGAGCCGTCAATGGCCGCCAAGCAACAAGGTGACTACACCGACATCCTGATTCGCAACTCCGTGATCAGTCCGGACCAACTGGCCGAAGCCCAGCAGATGGCCGCCGAGTCGGGCATGAAACTGCCCGACGCTTTGACGCGGTTGGGTTACGCCACGGGCGAGGAAGTAATGCGCGCGATGGCCCAGCAGCATGGGCTGGACTATGTGAACTTGAGCGAAGTGGTCATACCGCCGTCAGTCGTCGAATTGGTGCCCGAGTCGGTCGCTCGCGAGAACGCCATTTTGCCATTGGCTGAAGAGGAAGGGGAACTAACGGTACTCGTCAGCGACCCCCTCGATTTCGAGGCTTTCGAGAAACTCCGCTTCATCCTCAATCGCCAGATCGAAATTGCCCTGGCCCCCCGCGAGAGCATTTTGGAGGCGATTAACCGGCATTACGGCCAGACCGTGGGCGAGAGTGCCGACTCGATGCTCCAGGAGTTCACCGACACGGCCATCGACTTCACCGAGACCGAAGACGAGGCGGACGCCGGCGAGGATGATATCGACGAAACCAGCGCGCCGATCGTGCGGTTGGTACAGCTCATCATTACCGAGGCGGTCCAGTTACGGGCGTCCGACATCCACATCGAGCCGTTCGAGGACCGGATTCGCGTTCGTTACCGGATCGACGGTATATTGGTCGAGCGCGACAGTCCGCCCCGACGCCTGCTGAGCGCAATCCTCTCGCGTATCAAGATTCTCTCCAAGCTCGACATCGCCGAGCGCCGGCGGACACAGGACGGCCGGATCAAGGTGACGATGGGGGAAAAGGAACTCGATCTCCGCCTGAGCGTCATCCCCACCAACCACGGCCAGTCGGTGGTGATGCGGTTGCTGGACAAAGACAACATCAAGGTCGGCCTCCGGCAGCTTGGGTTCTCGCAGGAGGATTTCCGCAAGTTCCAGGCTCTCATCAGTCGCCCCAACGGTATCATCCTCGTAACCGGCCCCACCGGTTCGGGCAAAACCACGTCGCTCTATGCGGCGCTGAACGCGCTGAACACCCCGGACCGGAAGATTATTACAGCCGAGGACCCGGTCGAATACTACCTTCCGGGCATCAATCAGGTGGAGATTAAGCACAGTATTGGGCTGGACTTTGCCCGGGTGATTCGGGCCATGTTACGTCAAGCCCCGAACATCATTCTGGTCGGTGAGATGCGTGACCTTGAGACGGCCCAGATGGGTATTCAAGCATCTCTGACTGGCCACTTGGTTTTCAGTACACTCCACACGAACGATTCGCCCGGTGCTGTTACACGTTTGATCGACATGGGTGTGCCCTCGTATCTCGTCGCCAGCAGTGTTATCGCCATCATGGCCCAGCGGTTGGTGCGAGTTGTTTGCCAAAAATGTAAACAACCGTACACACCAAGCGAGCCGGCCCTGGCCGCCGCCGGTATTACGCCCGAAATGGCTGCCAAAGGCAAGTTCATGAGGGGAACTGGCTGCGGTAACTGCTCGGGGTCCGGCTATCGAGGGCGACTGGCGCTGATGGAACTGATGCTCATGTCCAGCAAGATTAGGGAGCTGACATTCAACGAGGCGCCCACCGAGCAGCTTCGCCGGGCTGCCCTTAACGAAGGCATGAAAACACTTTACCAAGACGGCATCACCAAAGTACTCGAAGGCGTTACCACGCTGGAAGAGGTGGTCAGAGTGGCCAAGCAGGGTGGTGAGTGATAAGCGGACGCCTTGGACGCCGCCGGGTTTGCAGCCCGATTTGGTCAGAACAATATGCAGGCAATCGCACAACACGAGCCACCAGACCGCCTGGATGGCTAGGATAACTAGGAGGAGTAGGGCAACCCTTCCCAGCAAGCTCGTCGGCCATGATTCTCCGCCGCTGGGGCGGTTGTCCAGGGCAACATTTAGCCCAATACCCCCGCTGCAGGCGGGAAAGCGGTTCGCAAGTCAAACTTGAGGTTTTTTCTGAATTTGCGAATAATCGTGATGCGGCATCGGTTTTGCCAGTGACCGCACCAGAGGCAACGGAACACATCTAGAGAAGAGGCTCCTCGGCCCAGGTCGTCGTGGCGAGGCGTCTCGCGCGAGGAAGCGACATCTCATGGGCACAATTCTCATCGACAAACTGCTGCAGACGGTGGTCAACCGTAAGGCCAGCGACTTGCACTTGACCGTGGGCCAACCGCCCGTGCTCCGCCTGGACGGCCGGCTCAAGCGGCTGGAGACCAAGGAGTTGGAACCGGAGGATACGGTTGCTCTGATGAAGAGCATTGCCCCGGAACGCTGCCAGCAGGAGCTTCAAGAGATGGGTGGGGCCGACTTCGGCTTCGCCTTTGGCGACGCAGCCCGGTTCCGCGTCTCGATTTTCAAGCAGAAGGGGAATGTGGCCCTGGTTCTAAGGCAGATTCCCGCCAAGCTGCTCGATTTCAAGGAGTTGGGTACGCCGCCCGTGCTGACCAAGTTGATCATGCGACCGCGTGGTCTGATTCTGGTGACCGGCCCGACCGGCTGTGGTAAGACGACCACCTTGGCGGCCATGGTCGATTACCTCAACCACAACATCGATCATCACATCATCACCATCGAAGACCCGATCGAGTTCTACCACAAGCACGAAAAATCGACGATCAATCAGCGGGAGATCGGCGTCGACGTACCCAGTTTCGCCGAGGCGATTCGCCGCGCCTTGCGGCAGGACCCCGACGTGATTCTGGTGGGCGAGTTGCGCGACTTGGAAACGATCGAGGCGGCCATCACGGCGGCCGAAACCGGCCACATTGTCTTCGGCACGCTACACACGACCGGTGCCCAGGGCACGGTCAACCGAATCATCGATGTCTTTCCGACCAGCCAACAGGAGCAGATTCGCACGCAGTTGTCCACGGCGATTATCGGCATTGTTTCACAGGCATTGTTACCCAAGATCGGCGGCGGCCGCGTGGCGGCGTACGAGATGCTGGTGGTCAATCCGGCCACGGCGAATCTGATTCGGGAGAACAAGACCTATCGGATCACCTCGACGATCCAAACCGGTCAGAGGCTCGGCATGCAGTTGTTGGACGATCATATGTTCAAACTCTGGAAGGACGGGCTCGTCGAGAAGAAGGACATCCTGGCCAAGGCCAACAACGCGGAAGAAGTTGCCCGCATGATCGCCCGAGCCGAGCAGGGGCTGCTGGAGGATGAGGACGAAGCGAAGAAGCGGGTGGATTCGGACGGGCCTCGGGGAAAAAACAGGAAGAACGGCGGCTAGATTGACCGCCACCGGTTATTGATTGTTTATTGCTGACTTCGGAAGATATTTGACCACTGACAACTTGAGGCGTTACCAATGGCACTTCGGCGCATCGGTCAAATCATGGTCGACCTTGGGTTCATCACCGACGGACAGTTGGGGATGTTGCTGGATGAGCAGCAACAGCGTCCCGGCGAGTTACTCGGCCAGATAGCCATCAGCATGGGTCTGATTACCGACGACAGGCTCGCTCAGGCTTTGGCCGAGCAGATGGGCATGCAGGTGATTAGTCTGGCCGACGTGGTTGTCGCCCCGGAGGTGCTCAACTACGTAACCGAGCCGATGGCTCAGTTGTACCGCATCGTGCCGGTGAGCTTCAAGGACAACGTACTGACGATCGCAATGTGCGAGCCGCAGAAGTTGTCGGTGCTGGACGAGTTGCGGAGTTTCCTGGGTTACGAAGTCCGCGCGGCGGTCGCCACGGAGCGCGACATCGACAAAGCGTTGGAACGCTACTACGCCGTCGGTGGCGAGAGTGTCGAGTCGTTGATCTCCAATCTGGAAGAGGACTCCGATCTGGCCGCCGCCGCCAGGGCGATGGAGCAGGACGGAGCGGTGGACCTGACCAGCGTCGAGGCCTTGGCCGACAGCGCGCCGGTGCGGAAGCTCTTGAACATGGTGCTCTTGTTGGCCATCAAGGACCACGCCAGCGATTTGCATTTCGAGCCCTTCGAGAACGAATTCAAGATTCGCATTCGGGCCGACGGCGTGTTGTACGAAATGGTACCGCCACCCAGGCACCTGGCCTTCGCCATCACCACGCGCATCAAGGTGATGGCCGACCTGGACATCGCCGAGCGGCGCGTGCCGCAGGACGGGCGAATCCGCTTGTCGGTGGGTGGCCACCCGATCGATTTGCGCGTGGCCGTGTTGCCCACCATGTTCGGTGAAAGCGTGGTCTTGCGAATTCTCGACCGTTCGGTGGTGATGCTCGATCTGAACGTGGTAGGTCTGGAGACGCACATTCTGACCGAGTTCCGCCAGATCATTCGCAAACCCAACGGGATCGTTCTGGTAACGGGCCCGACCGGCTCCGGCAAGACGACCACGCTCTACGGTGCCTTGAACGAACTGAACGTGATATCTGACAAGCTGATCACCACCGAGGACCCGGTCGAATACGATCTCGACGGCATCGTGCAGATCCCGATCGATGCGGCCATCGGCAACACTTTTGCGCAGTGCCTGCGGTCGATTCTGCGGCAGGATCCCGACAAGATATTGGTCGGCGAGATTCGCGACTTGGAGACGGCCGAGATTGCCGTGCAAGCCTCGCTGACCGGACACATGGTGTTCAGCACGCTGCACACAAACGATGCTCCGAGCACGATCACGCGGCTTCGCGACATGGGCGTACCGCCGTTTCTGCTGACGGCCACGCTGGAAGCCGTGTTGGCGCAGCGGCTGGTGCGCAAAATTTGCCCCGCCTGCCGCGAGGAGACCATGCCCAGCACGGAAACGCTGGCCGACCTGGACCTCACGCCCGACGACGTGATGGGCAAAAAGTTCTTTCGCGGCCGGGGTTGTGCTTCCTGCAACAATACGGGCTTCAAGGGGCGCACCGCCCTGTTCGAGTTGATGGTGATCAACGAAACCCTCCGCGATCTGATCAACCAGGGTGCTTCCACCCAACAGTTGCGCGACGCCGCCCTGCAGAGCGGCATGGCGCCGTTGCGAGACTCGGGGCTGGATAAGGTCTACGCGGGTATCACCTGTATCGAGGAAGTGATTCGGGAAACGGTTCACGAGGATTAGGGGCTAGGGGCTAGGGGTCAGGGGGCAGGGGTCAGGGACGAGGGATTAGGGATTAGGGGCGAGGGAGAGACTATCCGCCAAAGCGTTTTCTGGTCCCTGGTCCCTAGCCCCTAGCCCCTAGTGTGACAGTTTGAGATTTAACCAAAGCGGAAAGCTGGTTACCGAGGAGTTGGAGTCATGCCAACATATCAATTCGAGGCGATGGACACGACGGGCAATGAGATCAAGGACGTGATCGATGCGCCGACCGAAGAGGAAGCTCAAGCTACCATCCGGCAGATGGGATACTTCGTTACGAAGATATCCGTCAAAAAGGTCCGCAAATCGCCCGCCGAAAAGAAGGCAACCAAGAAGAAGGGCAAAACCTTCGCGCTGGGCGGCGTGGCGACCAAGAACTTGACCACCTTCACTCGCCAGTTGTCCATTCTTCAAGACGCCGGCCTGCCGATCCTCCGCAGCCTGAAAATTCTCGAGCAGCAGTCGAAGCCGGGCGCCCTGAAGAACAGCCTGATCGACGTCTGCGACGAGATCGAGGGCGGGGCCACGCTCTCCGAGGCGATGTCGAAGTCGCCCAAGGCCTTCGACCGGCTCTACGTCAACATGATCAAGGCCGGCGAGGCCGGTGGCGCGCTGGAGGTGATCCTGCAACGGCTGGCCGAGTTCCAGGAACGGGCCGAGGCCCTTAAGCGCAAGGTCAAAGGCGCGATGGTCTATCCGATCACCGTCGTCACCTTCGCCGTGGGCATCCTCGTCTTCATCATGTTGAAGATCGTGCCCGCCTTCCAAAAAATCTTCGACGATTTCGAGACCGAATTGCCGCCCGTCACTCAAGTGCTGATCTTCTTCGCCGATATGATCAGGGATTATTGGTATCTGCTGCCGGGCGTGCCCATCGGCGTCTGGCTGTTCGTCAAGTTGGTTCGCAAGTTCGCGCCCGGTCGCCACGGCTGGGACCTCTTCATACTGAAGATACCCATCTTCGGCCAACTGGTCGAGAAGAATATCGTTGCCCGAACCATGCGGACGCTCGGTACGCTGGTCGCCAGCGGCGTGCCGATCCTCGAAGCCCTGCATATCACCCGCGAAACGGCCGGAAACTCCGTCTTCGAGAAACTCTACCAGAAAGTTTACGAGTCGATCCGCGAAGGCGAATCGATCTCTCAGCCGATGCGCGATAACTGCAAGCCGGGATTCCATCCGGTAGCGATGTTCTTCTGGTTCATGTTCATTGCCGGACCGATCGGCGTGCTGCTGTACATCACCCGAATGAACGCCCGAATCCTCGACGACATGGTGATCAACATGGTCGACGTGGGCGAGGAGACGGGTGAGTTGGACACCATGCTCTACAAGGTGGCCGACAACTACGACGA
>CAZDHN010000369.1:0-6767 GCA_964505115.1 uncultured Planctomycetaceae bacterium | reverse complement strand
CACGACAGAACTTACGACCTCTCGTGACGATGTTGGTGAGAAATACGGGCTAGCGTCGGCGATTGACCGCCGGCGTGTCGGTGCCAATACGGCGATATTCCGGAAGCGGCCGATTCGAGTTATTCGGTTGTGACGGTTATGCAAACACAAGCTGCAAATCGTTACTCGCATGTGAGTTAGGAAAACACGCCTAAATTGTGTGTCGGCGGGACGACTCGGCAACTCCAAACTTTCTGAAAAATTTTAAGTCGTTACACTGCTTGCGCTAACGACGAATATGGCCGGATTTCGCATGTCTAACCATTTGCCGGATGCGTATTTATTAGCAAGATTGGATTGAAGGGATATATAGTTGCGGCCCGTGCGGCGAAGCGTTTCTCGACTGTACGGGCAGGACTTTACGGCCGCGGGAAAACTGTTCCACCTTTGCGACGGTGGAAAAACTGTTCCACGCGCCGCAACACAAAATGGCCAGAACAAACAAAGGTGGTGAGGAGAAATCGGTATGAGAAAACTACTACTAACATCGTTGCTGGTGACACTTGGCCTGTTATTGGCGTATCAAGTGTCGGCACAGGTCTGTTGTCCGGCGCCGGGCAGCGCGACGTGCGTAAGCGGTCAGACCTATCGGCTGGAGTACCAGACCGTTTACGAAACACGCCAAGCGACCGCCTATCAAGTTCATTACGAGACGGTCCGCGAGGAGCAACAAATCACTCGATATCGGCCCGTCTGGGAAACCCAGATGCGTGAGCGCCGCTATACGGTCAGCAAGCCGGTTTGGGAGACGAGCGAGCGGGAAGAGCATTACACGGTCAATCGTCCGGTTTGGGAAACGCAGGTTCGCGATTGCAGCTACACGCGAGTCCGCTACGTCGAGGAGACGGCCGAGCGCGAAGAACGTTACACGGTGAACCGCCCGGTTTGGGAAACGAAAGTTCGACAGGAAGCGTACACGGTCATGCGTCCGGTCTACGAGACGTCGTACCGCACCACGTACCGCACGGAACTCGAACCGGTTACCACTTGCCGGACGGAGTACGTCGATCAAGGCAACTACGTCGACCAGATGGTTCTCAAGCCAAGCTGGTTCCAAACCCGGCTACGCTGGGTGCCGGGCGCTTACGGCGTCGAGCCGACCACTGGAATGGTGACGCGGCAACGGGCCGGCTTGTATTGGGTCCAGTCGGATCGCGGTCGATACGAGGTCCAGAAGGCCTGGCAACCCAATCTGGTCGCGCGGCAGGTCCCGCAAACGAGCTATGTGTCGAAGGTTGTTGCCCAGCAGGAGCCTGTCCAGGTATGCAGATATCAGGCGGAGCGTGTCTGTAAGGAGGTGCCCTATCAGGTTTGCCGGATGGTTACCGAGCAGCACGTGCGCAAGGTTCCTTACACGGTCCGCCGGCCGGTCGAGGAGCGGGTGGAACGGAAGGTTCCGGTCCAGGTGTGCCGCATGGTGACCGAGAGACAGGTCCGCAAGATTCCGGTGAGAACCTGCCGGATGGTTAGCGAGGAGCGGGTAGAGAAGTATCCCGTCAAGGTTTGCCGGATGGAGGCGGTGCAAGAGACGGTTAGCGTGCCCCGTTGCGTAAGGAAGTGCGTTCCGGTGACTTGCACTTACAGTGTGCCTCGCGTAATCTGTCAGCGGATCCCGTTGGATGCTTGCGGCATGCCGATTTGCGCCCCGGCCGCCGCCGCCCCGGCCGCCACGTCCGACGCCCCCGCGTGGAGCGGGCAACCGACGGTGGCGCCCGAGAAGAAGAAGGCCAGTGACGCCGATGTGCAACCGGCGCTGCCGCCGGCCATGCCCAAGCCGATAGACGATGCGGTTCCGCTGCCGGCACCCGAGAAGCCACGGGATCGGCTGCCGGCTCCTCGGACTGAAGTCTTTACACCGAAAGCCGACCCCAGCATTTGATGGTTCCGCCGGCCATCTGATTGTCTCAGCGGCCGGGCTCGTTAGGTGCGAGCCCGGCCGTATTCTTTGCGCGGCCCATCGCTTGTGTGTAGCCGGATTCGCAAGAATTCGGAGCCGCTAAGGACTATTGATCTTTGCATAGTCAATGCGCGGCTCAAGGGGGTTCCGCCGGGGAACCGGGCTTCGCCCTCGGTCATTGGCTATGCAAGGGTCAATAGACCGGGTTATTCACGGGCCAATTGTAACCCGAAGCGTAAGCGAGGGAAGCGCAAGGGCTTATTCAACATTGGTTTGGCACTTGCCGCAACGCGCTGTCTCATCGTACGGTCTGACGAGTAGGGGACCAAACTCGTTTGGCGTCCCTCGCTTACGCTTCGGGTTACGATCAAGCGATGAATAATCCGGACCAGTCCCCAGTCATTGTCAGCGGCCGGTTATTAGGGTATGCTCCGGTCTTATGCTGAAGCATAACTACGAGAATAACCGCCGCGATGACCGAAGTGCTTGAGGGAAAACGCCTGTTGTTTGTCGGCCGTTTGGCCAGCATGCCGCGTCGCGAGGCGGCCCAACTGGCGCGACGGCACGGGGCGGTTGTCGCCGATAAGCCGAGCCCGGCGGTCGATCTGGTCGTCTTGGGTGAGGAGGGGATCCCGCTTTCCGCCGGCGACTCGGCCGACGAACTGTTCGATCCGGTCACCCGGCAGGCCGCCGACGAGGGCACGCTCGAGGTAATCACCGAGACCCAACTTTGGCAGCGGCTTGGGCTGGTCGAGGCCGAGAACGACATCCAGCGTCTCTACACGCCGGCCATGTTGGCCGAGCTTCTCTCGGTGCCGGTGGCCGTGGTTCGCCGTTGGCACCGTCGCGGGCTGATCGTCCCGGTTCGCGAGGTGCGGCGGTTGCCCTACTTCGACTTCCGCGAGGTATCGACCGCCCGCTGCCTGGCCGAACTGCTTGCGGCCGGCCTCTCGCCCCGCTCGATCGAGAAGAAGCTCGAATCGCTGGCCCGATATCTGCCGAACGTCGAGCGACCGCTGGCACAACTTTCGGTGATCGTGGAAGGCAAGCAGATTCTGCTGCGGCAAGGCGACGGACTAATCGAGCCGGGTGGACAGTTGCGTTTCGATTTCCAAGCGGCCGAAACGCCGGCCGAAACACTTGAGCCGGAAGCGGTCGAACCGGAAGCGCTTGAAGCGCCTGTCGAAGCGCCTGTCGAAGCGCCTGTCGAAGCGCCTGTCGACCAACTCGACGCCGGCGACGAGTTGTTGGCCATAACCGAGCGGGGTGAACTCTCGAAGCTGGCCACCTCGCCCGACCGGATGATAGAGTTGGCGGCCGAGCTCGAGGAGTCGGGCCAGTTGGCCGCGGCCTGTGAAATCTATCGGGCCGCCATGGCCGCCGCCGGGCCCAGGGCGGAACTCTGCTTCCAAGTGGCCGAACTGCTCTACCAGTTGGGCGATCGGACCGGCGCGCGGGAGCGGTACTACATGGCCATCGAGTTGGACGAGGACTACGTCGAAGCCCGGGCGAACCTCGGCTGCGTATTGGCCGAGACGGGCGAGCGCGAGTTGGCCGTTGCCGCCTTCGAGGGCGCCTTGGCCTATCACGGCGACTACGCCGACGCCCACTACCATCTCGCCCGCACCCTCGACGAACTCAACCGCCGCCAAGAGGCAGAGCGTCACTGGCGCACCTTCCTCGAACTCGCCCCCACCAGCCCCTGGGCCACCGAAGCCCGCGACCGGCTAGCGGACTTGTGATTGCCGCGCTTTCAAGGGGACAATGGAACCAAGCCACGGATTAAACACGGATGAAACACGGATAGAGAGAGGGTAACCGTGGAAGGTAACGTCTGCACTCGCGCGTATAGCGACTAGCGTGCGGTGCTCTGTTCGATGGTCTTTGATATTACGCAAATGTCCGATCGGTGCGTCCACCCAACGGATTTCCAAGACGCAATACCCTCGGCATTGTTATTGAATACGAGAATGTGACATTTCTGCACTCCTATTGCACTATTACATGGACTGGATCACTGAGGACGGACAAGGTCACCTTGTCGTCAACGATGATGTTGTCCATCCTGAAAACCAGTTCATATCCCCCTTCGGTCCAGCCGCCCTGGATTCTCCATTTGCTGATGTCGATCATGACGCGGAGGGGCTCGCCGGGCTTGATAGGGCGTGCGCCAGGACCAGAAATCAACACTGGGGCCTTCAATTCCGGTCGAGCAAGGTAGAGATTCCGCTTCTGTCCGGCTCGGTACACATTAACGAGGCTGATGTTGAGCGTCTCGCCGTTCCATTCATTTGGTTCGGTGGCGAATGTGTTGAACCGAATAGTCTTCGACAACCCGTTCGTGAGCGTGACGCTCATGGGAAGCGGCTTGCCAGACCTGAAAACAGCAAGCTCTGCCTGTGCATTGACAGCAACCGGGATGACGGGCTTCTTGTCTCCGGCGACAGAGACGCTGGCAAAAAGCATGAGTATTGCGATCAAGCGTTTCATTTGTCTCCTTTGCGCAACTTGTTTATAGGTAGTCTCTGCCTATCACCTGTACTCCGCTCACTTGCGGCCTAACGCGCAAGCGGGTGAGTGGCATAAGCGGAATTGTAGCCAGTGGTTGCCGTGTTGTCACGCCAAGTTCGGCACGTTAGGCAGTTTCTCCCTGGCGCTCATCGATCAGGACGTCGGCTCCCGCCGCGAACAGTTCTTCGGAAACGGGTTTGACACAATACCGCCACGCGGTATAATGTAATAATGGAAAGGGGGGCGCATGATTGGCAGCTTCGGCGGCAGGCAACTCGAACGGTTTTGGAGGGAAGACCGCAGGCGCGGCATTCCGACGGGCCTTGAGTCCGCGCTTCGACGGAAACTCGCCACGGTTGCCGCCGCCTCGGGCCTGAACGATTTGCGCGTGCCTCCGGCCAATCACCTTGAGGCCCTGCGCGGTGATCGCAAGGGACAGCATAGTATCCGCGTCAACAGCCAGTGGCGACTCGTGTTTCAGTGGCGAGACGGCGCGGCATACAATATCGAGTTGGTTGATTACCATTAGCCGTGCGTTGAGTATGCAAACATCAATAGGTGCTATTATGATCGACGACAAGAACATTCCCGCAGTCCCCGTTCACCCGGGCGAAATTCTATCGGAGGAATTCCTTGGGCCGATGGGCCTGACACAAACCGCGTTGGCGAATCATCTCGGCGTTCCCGTGCGTCGCATCAACGAAGTCTGTCGAGGTCGACGCGCGGTCACGGCGGAGACGGCCTGGCTACTTGCCCAGGCCTTCGGCACGTCGCCGCAGTTCTGGCTCAATACCCAGGCGATCTACGAGTTGGCCGTCGCGAAAAAGGAAGGCCGCATCCACGAAGTCGCGGAGATTTCGACGTAGATACCCCGAGTATGTCTTGACCAGTCCGCTCGGGCTAATCCATGTTCAATCCGTGGCCGGGAGATTCCCGTGCCCGGGCCGTATTTTTCGAGCCTGGGGGGTACTTGTAATTTCTGGCGAGGCGGGTATGCTGGAGGGCTGGAGTTGCAAGGGGTTGTCGCTCGCGTCTGTCGGTGAGACGCGTTGGCGGAGTTCGGTTTGGCCCATGGGATGGCACCGGCGTAAGGATCACGCCGGGTGTGCCGATGAAAGAAATCCTCTTCAACTACGATGTGGGCCCAACCACCTGGGGCTACCTATCGGCGCTGATGACGATAGGGATCTACTTCAAGTTCCGCCGCTTCTGGAGCGTGCGGAATCTCGACCTGATCGCCCTGATCGCCTTCACCCCCGGCCTGTTGCTGGTCACGCAGTCGTTGCCCGATTCACATCAGTTGCAGCAATGGGGATACACCTGGCTGTTTGCCGTGGGTGGATTCTTTCTGGTCCGGCTGCTCTTGGACCCGGTCATGGTCCGTCGGCCTCTGTTGGAGCCGAATCTTTCGGCCAGCGGGCTGACGTTCGCCATGGTGGCGCTTTCCGTGTTCCTCGTGGCCAACATAATCACCACCCAGCTTACCGAAAGCGATCTGAGCGGCGCCCGGCGCTTGGACCAGATCCTCGCCCGACAGGAAGCACCGCTAAGGCAAAGCGACCTGGACGAACACGGCCCCGGCTATCCGCTGTTCTACATCTTCGCCACCTTCTCCAACAAGGCGCTGGTGCCCGACGGCGAGGCGCAGCCGGATCAGTCGCGCCGCGCGTTGATTCGGGCGGCAACCACTCGAACGACGGCCATTCTGGGTCATCTGGCCGTTGTTATCGGCTTGGTGCTGATCGGCTACCGGCATTTCGACAACATCCACACCGGCGTGGCGGTGGCCACTTTGTACCTGCTGTTACCCTACACGGCGGAGATGACGCCCCGGGTAGATCACGTGATACCGGCCGCCGCGCTTGTTTGGGCGGTCGAGGCTTATCGCCGGCCGACGGTGGCGGGTGTCTTCATCGGACTGGCCGCCGGCGTAGTCTATTATCCCCTCTTCCTGCTGCCCTTGTGGTTTGGCTTCTATTGGCGGCGGGGATTGGTGCGATTCTTCTGCGGCGTGGTCGGGGCGCTGGGCGTGCTGGTGGCCTCGATGGCCTTCACGTCGAGCAACATGGGCGTGTTCGTGGCCCAATTGCGACAGATGTTTGGCTGGACAACCCTATCGGTCGACAACGTCGTCGGCTTCTGGCAATACTACGAGCCGGCCTACCGGATTCCCGTCCTGGCCGCCTTCGTGGCGCTGTGCGGCAGCCTGGCTTTGTGGCCTGCCCAAAAGAATCTCGGCACGCTGCTGAGTTGCTCGGCCGCCGTGATGTTGGGTACCCAGTTCTGGCACACGCAGAACGGCGGAGTCTACATGGCCTGG
>CAZDHN010000368.1:0-6856 GCA_964505115.1 uncultured Planctomycetaceae bacterium | reverse complement strand
CAACCATACCAGAAATCCGAGATCCGGGAAACATCATATTATACGAGCACCCGTACTGTCAGTCGAATCGTAGCCGGTACTAGTTCGTTTGTCACGGCTCTTTCGGCGCGTTGGATAGTTTCTCAATATCGCTCATCGGGCCGGCCAGCCGGGATACCCACCGGGCTGCGCGCGCTCGGATGGCAGACCGAGCGGGTTCATTTTAGAGGGACCTGCACCACCCTGCAATTGGTTGGGCGACAGCCAATCGGGTAATTATCGGCGTGTTTGCGGCCCGGCCGCATGGGGGCTGCGGGGAAGCATGGGCTGTGCGAGCGCGCGGCGCAAGCGAACCGCCGACGAGAGCCGGCGGTTGGCTTGGGTTAATCGCGGTTGTATGCGGCTGAATTCTTGCGAATCCAGCTACGGGTACTTCGCTTCAGGTGTCGGCCTAACGGCCCGCGCCAATCTTTTCGCGGGGTGGCGGGGAGTTCGTCTTGGCTCGGGGCTTGCGCGACTGGATGAAGTCGTCGAGCATGCGGCCGGCCGTTTCGCGACCGCCGAGTCCGAAGGCCAGGGCGGCGGCCACGGCGAAGGCGCCCAGGACCAGGGTGAAGGCCGAGGTGATGATCTCGTTGGCCACGCCCATCTGACGTAACCCCATCGCACCGGCCAGGACGAGTATGGAGACGCGCGAGATGCCGGCCAACAGGTTGGCCTGGGCGATGCGGCTGGCCTGGACGGTCCGTGCCGCCAGGTTGGCGAGGTACATACCCAGCCCGAAAATCACCAGACCGGCCAGGATGTGGCCGCCGAAGACGAGGAACTGCGAGATCAGACCGGCCAGCATGTCGAATCCCAACAGCGGCAAGGCCTGCATCGTGGCGAACAGCATTGTGGCCACCAGGACCAGATAGCCGACGATTCGCGACGGCGTGTGGTCGTGCTCGGTCATTTGCTCCGGCCGACGCCCGGGCATGCCGAGCCGGGTCGGCAGACTGTCGAAGCCGATGCCGGTAAGGAATTGCGTTGCCAACTCGGCCACAACGCGACCGACCACGTAGGCAACGAAGAGCACGGCCGCGGCCGCGAATATGGCCGGCAGGGCGGTCAGGACCGAATTGAGCATGGCGCTGGCCGGACCGGTAACGGCTTCCACCTGTAGCGCGCCCAGCGAAGCTACCAGGACGGGCAGCAGGATCAGAATGTAGACGACCAGGCCCAGCACGCCGGAGAGTTGGTTCTCGCCCATCACCGACGTCAGGCCGACCCGTTCGCTGAGGCGATCCGTGCCCACGGCGGCCAGCAGGTTGGTTGATATCCGCCTGACAATTCGGGCAACGAACCATCCGATAACCAGTATCAAGCCGGCGGCCAGTATGTTAGGCAGGAAAGCGAGCACCCGGGAGACCATGTCGCTCACCGGCGCAAGCAGGCCGGGCAGAGCCAGGGCATCGAGCACGGCCGGCAGGAACAGCAGGAAGACCAGCCAGTAGACGGTGTCGGCCAGCGTGTCGGTCAGGGAGATTCTCTTCTGGGTTTCGATTCCCACCTGTTCGCTGACGTGCTCGTCCACTTTTGCCGCCGCCGAGAAGCGGCGCACCACGAGCCGCAGCCCGGTGGCCAGAATCCAGGCGATGGCCAACACGGCCGCCGCCCCGACTATTCGCGGCACGTAGACGAAGACTTGCCGTAGCATGTCGTTAAGCGGCTCGGTGATCAGGCGCAGCCCAAGTGTTTCCAGGAAGCCGACCAGCACGATCAGCATCAACACCCAGAACACGCCACGACTGATCGTCCGCTCCACGTGGACCGGTTTAGCCTCTTCCCCCTCGGTTTTGAACCAGTTGGCCAGCCGGCGGTCGAGGCCCGTGCGACGGAGAATACTCCGCGTCAAGGCGGCCACCAGCACGGCACCGACCCATCCCACAACCAGGATGGCCAGCGCGCCGATCAACTGCGGCAGGTAGCCGCTCATCACCTGATAGGCCGCGTCGACCGATCCGGCGATTGTGTTTGGCTCGACTTGTGCAAACATACTCGTCTCCTTGTTTCCATTTCCAGGTCCGGATTGGACAGTACGCAATCTGGTATGACTATAGGTTGCCCGAAACGGCCAGACGTGGCCTGGCGCGGGTTAACCCGTGGAAACAACGGGCAGGATTCCCTGGCCAATTCAGATAATCCCGACAACCCCGCCAAGCCGACCGTGGAAACACACCAATGGACGCCACCGCCACGTGGTATTTCCGAAGTTGGGGGGATGAGGAAAACGAGAGGCCGCAAGTGGCTGCCCTCATCGCTCAGCTTTCCGCTTTCCGCTTTCCGCTTTCCGCTACTGCCCGTCGCGGCCGAAGTTGTGGTCGAAGGGGTCGGTTCCGACGCCCATCTCTTCAAGTATCCAGCGGTACTTGTAGCGGCTCAGCAGATTCTCGGCCAGTTGGAAGAACTCTTCCATCTCGCGCAGGTCGGCCTCGTCGATATCCGCCTCCTTGGCGCGGGCGGCGTTTCGTGAGATTAGTAGCAGTTGATATTTCCCTTGCTCGGGCACGACCATCGAAAAGGCTCCGGCGGCGTCGGCCCGGCAGTAGCCCCCACCCAACTCCGTAATCTTCCGCAAAGTCTTGTTGCTCTCGCGTGGCGATGGATCTTGCGGCCGGATACCCGATATCGAGAGCCGCTGTTTGGGAAACTTTCCCTCGGGCAGCGCGATGATTACCGCGCCCTCGTCGCCGGCGAACTGCCCGGTGCCCGGATCGTATATGAGCTTACCCTCGATCAAGACCCGTTCCCGACCGGCTTCCTCGTGAGCAATCCGCAGCTTGAAGGAAGCGTCGCCTCGGCCGATGAAGTAACCCGCCCCAAAACCGACTGCCGCCACCACCAGGAACAAGATCGCCTGAACGTAAACGGTTCGCCGGCCGAAGAGGATCATTCCCCGCGGAACTGGCTGGTCGGGCACCGGCGGCGCTTCTGGTGGAACCGGGGCAGCCGGGGCATCCCGATCGGCGGACGGCGGTGGCGGTGGCAGTGGAGGCGCTGATGCCAGTGACGGGGCGGCCTGTTCGGTTGTTTGTCGGCGGGGCGACTCGATCGCGGCCGGCTCGTCGTCGTAGACGACCAAGTCGGCAGCCTCGTCGGGAACCTCGTGCTGCTGCCCGAGAGAGCCTATCTTTAGCGCCGCAGCCGCCGCTTCCTCACTGGGGACAATCTGAGAAATCCCACACTTGGGACACTCGATCTGGGTGCCCGCCTTTCGGGCGGCGATCCCCAGCAATTGGTTGCAACGTTTGCAGTGAAAACGAATCGCCATCGGTGACTTGACCGAGAAGACTAACGGAAAACGAGGGACCGGTTCCTATCCGTAGACTATCAGAGATGCGCCCCTGAAACCAGGGAACCAGAGAGGGAACCGACGGCCCGGCTACCAACCGATGGCCGACGGCCCGCTACACCTCTTCGTCCTCGAGTTCCTCGGGTGGCCCCGTCGAATCGCCCGTCGAATCACCCGTCGAATCGATCAGGGAATTGACGGCCTGCGCCAGAACCAAGCCGATCAGGTCGACCACCCAAAGTACGCCAACGCCCAGCGAAACCGCGTCCAGCACACGGCCACCGGTCGCGTCGCCCATGCCTTCCAGCAGTCGGCCCAGCGCCAGCAACACACAGATTACGATGGGCAGCACGACGGCCAAGGCAGTCAGCAACAGCAAGGCAAATGTGGGGATGAGTCTTCCGCGCATGCAATTCCTTTGTTTCCGGCCCGATTCAAATCGACGCGTTCTTGACTAGTGGTCTGTCCACTTTGAGTTTACCAGTAGCTGGATTCGCAAGAATTCAGCCCGTCGGACGCTAATCTGAACTTTTGCAAGTTCAGCTACTAGTAATGTCAACATGGACAGACCACTAGCACGTTACGCTCCGTGTTAGCCCCGTCGCCTGCGACGGGTGAAAGTGGCATGAACGGCCACATTTCCGGTCGCAGGCGACCGGGCTAACTGTTAGCGTGTTTGAACCGCCCCTGTCTTCGTAATATCCGAGCCGCGGGTTACCGCGCCCCAACGATACCCACCCCGAGGACGGGGCGGCTCCGAGGACGGGGCGGCTCCGAGGACGGGGCAACTTCACTTAGCCAAGAGTGCTACCTATTCCCTCCATCCCTGCCAATTGTCGCGACCGCCAAACTCGCTGTCAATGGGGTGGCGAGCAGGGCAAAATGGCGAAGAGACGTATTATGACGACAAATGGGCGCCGTCGTCCAACCCTGCGACTGGGGGAAGCCCCGTTGGCTTGACAAGCCTCCGCTAGCGATCAGAATGAAACAAGGGCCGACAACTCCCCTTATTTCCATACGCTGCACCGAAGAGAGACCCGCATGAATCCGCTCGGTCGAAGAATGCTCGGATGCGTGCTGATTTGTGCCATCTGTACGATCGTTTTCGGCCTCGTGCCCCGGGGCACCGCGGCGGCGGCCGAAATCGTGCTGAAGGACGGCCGGGTTCTGAGCGGCAAGTTGGGAATGACCGCCGGATTGGCCGAAATTCCGCAGGGTTTTCAGACGGACGGGTCGGGCGCGTTGCGGTTGATTCTCTTTCTGGACGACGATCTACGCCGCATCTTTGTCTCCAAGCGCCAGGTCCAGGAAGTCCGCGAGGAGGTCGCCAGCCAGGTCGTCGAGAAGTTCCGCATTCGGCAGCGGGCGCTCAGGCGAGGGCGGACGGTCAAGAGCGTGGGAACGATTGCCCGCATCCAGCCGTTCGACGAGTTCGGCCGGCGGATATTCACGATGAACACTCGTCGGGGCGAAGTCGACATCATCCAGGGCATGACGGAGATCACGCCCAGTTGGACCAAGGTGGAAGGCATTTCGCACCTTTGGGACATGCGGATCGCCACCAGCTCGATCCCCAACGATGTTCTGGCCAAGATCCTGGCCAAGCAAATCGACCCGACCAACGTCGAGGACCGCAAGAAGATCGCTCGATTCTACTTGCAGAGCCAGCGCTACAAAGAAGCCTACAAAGTGCTGGAGCAGATCCTGGCCGACTCGCCCGACGACACGAAGCTTCGCGAGCAGCTTGAACCTTCGATCCGCTCGCTCCGCCAGTTGCGTGCCCAGCGGTTGCTGAAGGAACTGGAGTCGCGTCGGGAGGCCGGGCAACATCGGCTGGTGTTGGCGCTTCTGAAGACGTTTCCTTCCGACGGCGTCGCCGGCGAGATACTCCAGGCGGTCCGCGAGATGGTCGAAGAGTACGCCGCACTGCAGAAGCAGCGCGACACCGTCATCGTGCAGTTCGATGCGCTGCTGGCCAAGATCGGCTCGCCGGGTGTCCAAAAGCGGATCGAGCCGATCCGGGAGGAGCTTGCCGCCGAGTTGAACATCGACAACCTGGATCGCATGGCCGCTTTCAGCCAGATGGTCGACGACCCGGATATGCTGCCCGAGGAGAAGCTGGCGCTGGCCATAAGCGGCTGGCTGCTGGGTAGCGACTCGGCCGCGGTCAACCTGCCGGTGGCGTTATCGGCCCTGGACGTGCGCAACATCGTAAGGCGCTACCTCAACGAGCCGGTGAAGCTGAACCGCGCGAATATCTACAAGGAATTGCACTCGCAGGAAGCCCGCTCGCCGGTAACGGTGGCCAAGCTGATCGCCCACATGAAGCCGCCGACCGAAACCCCGCCGCCGCCGGCCGAAACGCCCGGCTACTATGAACTGGAAGTGCCCGGCCTCTCGAAAGAGCCGCCGGTGCCGTACCTCGTGCAGCTTCCGCCGGAGTACGATCCGCATCGACGCTACCCGACCGTCATCACACTGCACGGCTCGGGCACGACGGCCGCTCTTCAGGTTGATTGGTGGGCGGGCGGACGCGATCCGAAGGGGATGCGTCAAGGTCAAGCGACTCGGCAGGGTTACATCGTCATTGCGCCGAACTGGACGACCGAGCATCAGAAGAAGTACCAATACTCGGCCCGGGAACACGCTGCCGTGTTGAATACCCTTCGCGATGCGTCTCGCCGGTTCAGTATCGATACCGATCGGGTGTTTCTGTCGGGGCATTCGATCGGTGGCGACGCGGCTTGGGACATCGGGCTTGCCCATCCCGACCTTTGGGCAGGCGTGATTCCCATCGTGGCAAAGTCCGACCGCTACTGCGCCCTCTACTGGGAGAACGCGGCCCGGGTTCCCTACTACTTCATCGCCGGCGAGTTGGACGGCGGCAAAATGAGCCTTAACGCTCGCGACCTGGACCGCTACCTAAAACGCGGCTACAACGCCACGGTGGTCGAGTTTCTTGGTCGGGGACACGAGAATTTTCACGACGAGATTCTTCGCCTCTTCGATTGGATGAGACGATTCAAGCGCGATTTCTTCCCCCGCGAGTTCACCTGCACGACCATGCGACACTGGGACAGCTTCTTCTGGTGGATCGAACTCGACCGGCTGCCGGATAAAGCCATGGTCGACCCGCTCGACTGGCCGCCGCCACGCGGCACGCAGGCCGTGCGGACGAAAGCCTCGCTGACCGTCACCAACGGCGTTAATATTCGCACGGGCGCGGGTCGGGCAACCGTCTGGCTCTCACCCGAAATGATCGACTTCGAGCGGCCGGTTAACATCGTGGTAAACGGCCAGCGAATCTACAACCGCCTGCCGCCCGAGGACACTCAGCCCGACGCCGCTCGCCCAAAGGGAGCCGGTCGCGATGCGTTCGTCGAACCCAACCTGCCGATACTACTCGAGGACGTTCGTACCCGGGCCGACCGCCAGCATCCGTTCTGGACGAAAGTTGAAATGCGGACGGGACGGGGTGGGTAGTTGATAGTTGATGGTTGGTAGTGGGTAGTTGATAGTGGATAGTGGGTAACACTTTAGCCA
>CAZDHN010000367.1:0-6872 GCA_964505115.1 uncultured Planctomycetaceae bacterium | reverse complement strand
CGATGGCGTGAAGAAGGCCTGGACCGAGCGGGCGCCGGGCGGCATTGCCTTCGGCCTGGGGCATGCGGTCGTCGGGCGCAACCGTCTGGTTGTCGACCGCAAGGGCAATGGCCGGATGTACGGCAAGACCAATACCCCCGACTTCAGCCACGTCCAGGGCTACGAAGATCATTCGATCAATTTCCTGGCCACGTACCTACCGAATGGCACGCTGTCGGGTTTGGTCGTCAATATCGCCTGTCCCGCCCAGGCCGAGACGTCCGGGCGTCAGGTCAGCGCGGACTTCTGGCACGAGACTCGAGCGGAATTGCGGCGCCGATTTGGCGACGGCCTTTTCATCCTGCCGCAACTCAGCGCGGCCGGCGACCAGGACACCAACGAACCGTTCGAATCGGCGGCGGCGCGGCGAATGGCACGGCTTGCGGGCCGTACGTCTCGAGAGGAGATCGCCGTGCGCATTGCGGATGCCGCCGACCGGGTGTTGCCGCTGATCCGGTCCGAGATCGACTGGCGCCCCGCCTTTGTGCATCGCATCGAAATCCTTGAGTTGCCGCGTCTGAACCCGCGGCCCGACAACCCGACTTTGCCGGTCGAGGTCCATGCGCTGCGGTTGGGCGCCGTCGGGATGGTAACCTGTCCTTTCGAGTTATTCCTCGACTACGCCATTCGAATCAAGGGGCTCAGCCCGGCCATTCAGACATTTGTCGTGCAGCTTGCCGGTCCTGGCTCGTACCTTCCTTCGGCCCGCGCCATGAAGAGTGGCGGCTATGGCGCAACGAGTGGAAGCCGAGAAGTCGGTCCGGAAGGTGGCGACAAGCTGGTCGACTGGTGCGTCGATACACTGAAAGCTTGTTGGCAATAGGCCGCGCGTCGGCGACCGGCGAGTTAGTTGCGTTTCTGCCCCAAGCAGAGCAGCTTGCCGCCGGTTGTGGAGATGTAGAGCCGGCCGGCAGCGGCGGACATGCCGTCGAAGATGGGCGGTTCGGGCAGATCGTGCTTGGCCAGTACGCTGCCGTCGGCCGTCGAGAGTGCCCAGAGCCGGCCGCCCTTCTTGCCCTCGAAGGCTGCCCAGGGATCCTTGGGGTCAACCAGATCGGGCGGGCCGGCGGCGAAGAGGATGTCGCCGGCCAGCAGGAGCGCCACGGCGCGAATGGGCACCTTCACGGCCCAGCGCTCCTTGTTCGTCTCGGTGTCGAACGAGAAAAGCTTGTAGCCGTCCTTGCCCGGCGTGAATACCGATCGTTGGTGACGGTGCGTGCCCTTATAGACCTTAACACCGTAGGTGGCTTTGCCTTCGAAGACGAGCAGCTTGCTGTACGACTTCTGGCCGACGGTCCAATAGGTTTGGTTGAACCAGGAGTCGTCGAGCAGTCCGCCGCTGGCAATCAGTTGCGGCCCCAGGCCAAGGTGTTCGCTCCGCTTGTGCCCGATCGGGCCGTCATAACTGGAGTTCTTCGACGAGGCCTTTCCTCGCCGCTGTTTGGCGGTTGCGATAGTTGCGGTTGGCTGGGCCATGCCGTGGCTGAGATCTTTTGGATCGAAACGCATGTGTCGCATGTAGATCGACGTGCCGTCGCTGACGAGCACGTCGGGCAGGGCGCCGGGGTTCTCCGCCGGCATGTCGTAAGAATAGCGGCAGGGTATCATCTCGCCGGTTTCGGGGTCGGGGCTAAAGATGTGCTTTTCTTGCAGGAGCTTGCCGGTCCGCGGCTCGACGGCACAAATGTACATACCGCCGTCGAGGAACGACGATCGGCCGGCGTCGAAGTAGGCGATGTCGTCGACCACCAAAACACTCCCGCTGACTGGCCAGGCCGATTCCAATTGGCCGAAGGCCACGAGTCGACGATCCTCCGGCGCGGCACGCCGTCGCCAGACCAGTTGCCCATCCGACGCCCGAAGGCAATAGACCCAGCCGTCGGCCGACCCGAACAGGGCCAAGTCCTGGTAGATGGTTGGCGGCGTATCTATCCGCCCACCCGCCGTGTAGCTCCAGAGTGGTTTGCCCGTGGCAGCGTCCAGGGCATCGACGCGATGCGAATCGACCGAGGCAACAAAGACCTTCCCACCGGTGACAACCGAGCCGCTCGCCCTGCCGCCGACATCAGCCTGCCAGAGCAACTTCAATTCGGCCGGCACCACCGCCCCCGTCGAACCGCTCCGCTTGGCGTCATGCCGATACGTGGGCCAATCTTTGGAAAGCGGAAAGCTGAAAGCGGAAAGCGGAGAATAAGCCGGGCCGCGTTCAAGTGGCGCTACGTCTTCCGCTTTCCGCTTTCCACTTTCCGCTTTGCTTTCAGGTGCCAGGGCGAGCAGGCCGTTGAGCTTGGCGGTGATGTAGCAAACGCAGGGGTGAGGGGGCGCGTAGATCAGTCCGTTGGCGGGCATGATACCGAGTCGGCAGGTTCCCCGAAACCAATGGTGCGGGTTGACATGCTCGGAATCCATGTCGAGAAATTCGGTACCCCTACGCGCGGTGAGCACGTACCGCGAGGTGGCCTTGGCGCGATAGCAGCGATGATGGTGCATTTGATCGAACGCCTTGTCGGTCGGGAATTTCCTCTTCACCTTGCCGGTGGAAGGATCCAACCCCACGAGCGAAAAGGACTCGACGTCGTGAACCCAAATCAGCCCGCCAATGGCAAAGACGTCGCATTCGCTGTAACAGCCTCGGTTGTTGCACTGGTAAGTCCAGAGGGTCCCGCCCGTCTCGGCCGAGATTGCCAGGAGGTCCGTCTTGACGGGCTCACGGTACGGCCAGTTCTTTCCGTCGAAATCGATTTGTGCAAGCAGCACGGCCCCGTCGTGATAGAGCAGCGTGCATGCGTTGGCATATCGAAACTTACGGCCGGCACCGACGGTGTTGTTCTTTGGCAGGCGTGCCGTTCGCCAAAGCTCGTCGCCCGAACTCAGGTCCAGCCCGACAATTGCGTCCTCCTCCAATAGATACACACCGCCGCCCCCCACGACCGGTGTAAGGTGGGTAATCCGTTCCAGGCCGTTGGATCGTGAGCTGACCCCGACGAAATTCCCCTTCCTCCAGAGCAGCCGGCCAGTGTCGGCATCGATAGCGAGGACGGTTTTTTTCTCGGGCGGATTGTCGCTTGTCCGGCCCGGCTTCTGCGTGGACTGGTTGACCGACAGGATCAACGTACCGTCATGGTACGCCACTTCGTCGGTGAAGTCGGTTCCGGGATAGGTTCTTAGGATTTCTCCCGTCGCCGCGTCGAGCGCCGTCAGCGGTGCGTTGAAGCCGAGAGTAACGTAAACTCGGTCGGCCACGGCGACCAGCCTTCTGGCGATGTGAAGCGGCTGATTGAATCGCTGGTCGCGGCGCGGCTGCAAATCGCCGTTCCATTGTTTCCAGCCCCAATCCGAGATCGGCCGCTTCCAGAGCAGCAGGCCGTTGAAGGCGTCGCGAGCGGTGAGGAACCATTGGTCGGGCATCTCTTCATGGATGCCGGCCGGGGCCTCGTCGTTAATGTAGAAGAGTCGCCCGCCGGACGTAACCATGGCCGTTATGCTGGGGACCAGATCGTGATGCCTCTGCCAGAGCGGCTTTTCGATCCACTGCAAGTGCCGTGGCGGGCCGGCCACCTCGTCGTCGGCCACGGCGTTCCCGTCGGCGCCGTGCAGCGAGTGCGTCCACTCGTCGATATTGTCCGGCCGGGGCTTAACCAGCTTGATCCACTTGGCGGAGCTGGCCCCTTTTCCGTTGGCTTGACGCAACAACGCCACGCCGTGGGGCACCAGCACGCGAGTAACCTCCTCGGCCGATAGCCCTTCATCGGACACCAACAGGTTGACAGTGTTCTCGGCGTAGGGTAGCCGGCCGGTCGGGCTGCCGTCGGCCGAGACGCGGCCGTAGGGGCCTTGCGATTGGATCTCCCGGCGAGCCTTGGCAACCGCTTCTCGGTCGCCGTAGAGGCAGTGGACGGTGAAGTTATTCTGCCGCGATAGGGCGACCGCCAGCCGCGTGTCGTCGAGCCCGACGAGCACGCACAACCCAGCCCGAACTCCCGACCGACGAACGACCGATTGGGCCGTCATCTCCTCGGCCCCGCAGCTCCCCGACAGCAACGCCGCCACGAGTGCCAAAACCGTCACGAAGTTGCCGCGTGTCATGATGGACCTTTCGGTGGAATCGTGGAGTGGTATGCCGCTGACGCAGTTGATAATGCCGGTTGTGGGAATGAATTTTCAACCGGGTATTGTTTCGCGATTCTAGGCCCAACGGGCCGCGCTGTCATAGCCCAGGGCGCAGCCCTGGGTACTTAGTCGTCATCGCGCCGCAAGCCCCAAGGTGGCGCGCTAACCGCTTTAGCGCGGCCCGTTGGGCCTTCCGGATTGGTCGTTCCGCAACATCCCCAGGGCTGCGCCCTGGGCTATGATAGCGCGGCCCTTTGGGCCTGATATCAACGCTACTTCAGCGTCTCCTGCAAACGCAATATCTGGGTGGCCAGCAGCCAGCGGCGGGCGTCGAAGTCACGGCCGGCCCAAAGGTCGTCGTACTTGTACTTCTCCTGGACCTCGATCGAGTCCCAGAGGAATGTGAGTTCCTTTTCGCCCGCCAGCGCCGCCGCGGCAGCCGGGCCGCCACGCTTCTTGCCTTCCTCGACAAGCTGCTGGAGCGTGTAGATGTAACGCCCGTCGTCGATCCCCTCGCGATACGCCTCCCACATGGCCACCGGTATCGGCCGGCCGTCGGGTGTCGAGCGGTTGAAGAAGTCCATGGCGGTGCCGTCGAGGTAATTCCACGGGTCGCCTATCTCGGACTGGTATATCCAGGGTATCAGCGTCTTGAACCCCGACTTCCAGAAGCCGTATCCCCAGGTCATCCGCGCGCCGCGGATCGGCGTGTGATCGTTCTCGCCGCTGATGTGGTTCGGATAGCACCAGAACTCGATATTCTTTTCCTTACTCAACCGCTTGATCTTCTCGTGGCCGAAGACGAAGGGCTGGCAGCACCAGACGTCGACGTGCGGCCACATCGGCTCGAACTGCTCGTGGCTGGGATCGGCCGTCACGTAGGTCCGCACGCCCGGCACCTTCTTGATCGCCGCCAGCACGTTGACCATGAACTGCACGGACGCCGCCTGCGTGCTGGGCTCGTCGATTGGATAATAGAGGAACTCGGGCCAGTCGTACTTCTTCTTTTCCAGTTCGACGGCCTTCACCATTTTTGTGACCTCGTCGAAAAACGATTGCGGTACGTCCGGCCGGACCAGCCGCATGTGGCTACCCAGCCCTCGCTTGTCGACCAGCTTGTAGTACCACCAACTGACCGGAATGTGGACGACCAGCGGCTTGCCGGCCAAACCGTGCTTGCGGTCCAGGGCGATGCGTGTTTCGGTCTCGGTGCCGTCCACGGTCCAATTGCCCTGCTCGTCGCGGGCTAGCCCGGTTACGTCGGAAATGTGCGAGTTCATGCCGTGAGCGACCATGTCGAGCCGCTCCCATTCGGCCTTGCGGCGGAAATGCTCGTTCGCTTGCGGCGTGTTCTTTTCGTGGACGGCCCTAAGCGGATCGCGATAGTACATGCCGTAAATGTGCTCCGGGTTCTTTCGCAGCCGGATCGGCAAGACACGCAAGGCAAGCGGCACGTCGGTTGAAGGCGCGCCGGCGGCGCTAATCGTCAGCTTGCCCTGGTATACGCCCGGCTTCGCGTCGTCGGGCACGCGGATCGTGATCCAGAATCGTTCGTTGGAATCCTGCTTGATGGCCACGGAGTCGACCCGTTCCAGCACGTCGGGCGCGATGTGGTAGGAGAAGAACCGCGAGTAGTTCGGCCTAACCAGCATGAAGCGGACGTGGCGAACGTCGATCAACTCGGCCGCTATCTCCGAACCGTCCATGCGGAGCGAACCGGCCGTCACCTTCACGCCGGCCAGATCCCTAAGCGCCCGAACCGTGACAGTCACCGGCTCGCGTTCACCCAGCGAGGCGAACAGTTGCGGTTTGGGGTCAAGTTCACACTGCCGAGGTACGGTGTTTGGGTAGATGACCTCGCTGTAGTGTCGGGCGAAGCTGGCGTAGCCGCGCTTGCGGGCGGCATCGCCGAAAGTGGGTAGCGGCCGGTCGTCGACGTGCTTGGTCTCCGTCCATTGCTCGGCAACGTCGGGCGGCAGGAAGTAGATTTCGCGTTCCAATGCGTCGAGCACGCTCTTGCGTACCGCCTGCTCCTCGGCGGCGGGAAAGATGATCGCGCCGGCCAGGAGCCAGTCGGTTGTCGGCCGAAAATCGATCGCCAGTTGCTTGCCTTCCACCCGTACATCGAGAATTCGCTTCTCGAATCGGTACGGGCCGGGAATCTTCACGGTGCTTTTCGCCTTGCCGGCGGTTACGTCGAAATCGTGGTAATCGCGCGACGAGCCCGAACTGCGACCGCAAAGCAGATAGACGGTATACCGGCCGGGTGCCAGATCGACCAGCAGTGTGTTCGGCCGGTTGCTGAAGACACAATCGCAGGTTACTTCGTTGGTGTAGATGGGCGGCGGTTGCGTGCGGCCGCGACTCTCGTTCATCTTCCACTCGCGGTCGTAGTGGCGGTGTTGCTCCTTAAGTCCCTCGACCGATTTCCAGCCGTAGCCCTGCTCCTTACTATAGATCGACTTGGCCGTAACCCGCTGAAAACCCTGGCGAAGTTCCGAGTCGGCCGAGCCCATGTCGAACATGAAGACTTTCGCCCGGCTTGTTTGTGCGGAAAACAGACACAAGAGCGATACGAGCCCTATCAGCATGCGTCTCATGGTTTGTCTCTTTGGGAAGGATTGTTTAGTGGCAAGTGGTCCGTGTTAGCCCCGTCGCCTGCGACCCGTGTTAGCCCGGTCGCCTGCGACTTGACTTTACCCACATCTTTGTTGTTGTAATTC
>CAZDHN010000366.1:0-6874 GCA_964505115.1 uncultured Planctomycetaceae bacterium | reverse complement strand
AGTAGCCCCCGGCTCGCCCTGTTTTCAGCAGTTTGCACTTAAAACCGGAAGAGCCTTTTTTTGCACGCTGCCAAGCCTATCCCACACCCAAAGGAGGTCCTGCCATGTCGTGCCGGCTTGCCGCAACTGCACTGCTTCTTCTAGCCCTGGTCCAACCGGTAACCGGCGCCGACGTGATACTCGTCGTGGACGATGCCGACGGGTCCGCCGGTCGGGCGCAAGCACCCGTCTCGATGCAGATTGACATCAATAAGCTTCAAGATGCCAAACTCAAGTCCGATCGGCTAGTGCTCGTCGAGATTACCGCCGGATCAAAAGCGGGCAGCATGCCGCTGCCGGTTCAATATGAGCCGTGCGAAGGCACTGCCGGACAAGCCACCTTGCGATGGCTGATGCCGCCGGGCAAGAAGGGCCAGCGGACATTTCGCCTGACTAGCGCTGAACAACCGGCCGCGGCACTGGGCGTTCAACTCGACAAAACACTCCAACGCATCGACGTGACCGAGGGCCGCCTGCCCGTGCTGCGATACAACCACGGCATGGTCCCGGTCAGAGAGGGCACGCACGCGCACCCGGCCAAGGACGGGACCTACGAACGGGCCGACTATATCAGCCCGCTGTTCGGCCTGGACGGCGAGCAGTTGAGCGAAGATTATCCCCGCGACCATCCGCATCACCGGGGCGTCTGGTGGTCATGGCCCGTCACCCGATGGAACGATCAAGTCACCGACATTTGGGCGGTCCGCGGCGTGCGAGCCCATCCGGTAGCGGTCCAATCGTTCGCGGCCGGGTCTGTCGCCGCGACCATTGAGGCCGAGTCGGTCTGGAAATGGGCCGATAAGGACCCGATCGTCAACGAGAAAGTGCTGATCCGGGCGTATCGCCAGGCGGGCGACTGCCGCATGGTCGACGTTGACGTCCGCCTTACCGCGCTGGTCGACGGTGTCGCCATCGGCGGCCGGCCGAAACGCGGCTACGGCGGCTTCGCGCTTCGGGCCGCGCCCTGCAAGGAGCGGAAGACGACGCTCCACACCGATCCGGCGGAAGCGAAGCCGCGCCGCTCGTGGCTCGACTACTCGGGCGTGTACGCCGGCGGCAAAGGCATGTCGGGCACGACCATCTTCGAGCACGTAACCAACCCCGATTACCCCAACCCACTGCACGAATACCTGGGCTGCAACTGCGTCATGCCCGCCTTCCCCTGCGCTCGCGAAGTGCCGCTACCCAAGGGCAAGACGCTGCTCTTGAAGCACCGCCTGCTGATCCATCGGGGCGGCAACGACCAGGAGAAGGCGCGCGACGTCTGGAACGCCTACGAAAATCCACCGAAGGTTACCATTGCCGAGTAAGACGCATCCGAGCCGCGGCGTCCTCGCCGCGAGTTACGAAGCCCAAGCAACACCCCTTGGCAACCGAACCGTTACAACAAAGGAGATCGGTCGCGTGTCGAAATCAAACGAGTTATCACGTCGCGACTTCATCGAAAAAACCGCCGCGGCTGGCGCGGCGGTCGCATATTACGTTCCCGCCAGCGCCTTGGGCGCGCCGGGCAGTCCGGGCGCTAACGAGAAGATTCAGATCGGCCTGATCGGCTGTGGCGGGATGGGGCGCGGTAACCTGAAGAACTGTGCCAAGTACGACGATGTTGCCATTACCGGCGCGTGCGACGTCTGGAAGAACCGGCGAGATATGGTCGTCGCCGCGCACAAGGATACCGCCAAGCCGTATCACGACTACCGCAAGATGCTCCAGCAGAAAGACATCGACGGCGTGATCATTGCCTCGCCCGGCCACTGGCACGCCCTGCAAGCTATCGACGCTTGCGATGCCGGCAAGGACGTTTACGTGCAGAAGCCGATGACGCTGCATCTGGCCGAGAGCCTGGCGTTGAAACGGGCGGCCGAGAAGAACAAGACGATCACGCAGGTCGGCACCCAGGTCCATTCCCGCGACAACTACCACCGCGTGGTCGAACAGGTTCGCTCCGGCAACCTTGGGCCGATCAGCGTGGTGCGAACGTTCGTCTTCTACAACCAGGGCCCCGAGGGCATCGGCAACCCGCCCAACGAGGATCCGCCGAAGGATCTCGACTGGGACCTCTGGCTCGGTCCGGCCAAGATGCGGCCCTGCAACCCCAAGGCGATCGCCGGCGCCTATCCGCACGCTTCCTTCATGGATTTCGGCGGCGGGATGACGCCCGGCATGGCCCCACACATCGTCGACCTGCCCTACTGGGCCCTGGAGTTGGACTACCCGCTGCGCACAAGCAGTTCCGGCGGCCGTTACCTAATCAAGGACGCCGGCGACGCCCCCGATACGCACGAGATACTCTGGCAGTACCCCAAGATGACGATGACCTGGATGATGTCGCTGATCAACGGATACAGCTTCGACTTCCAGGGCAAGAGCGCCCACGGCATCTACTTCCACGGCACCAACGGCACGTTGCGCTCGGACTACGGAGCCCATGAAATCGTGCCCGAGGGCGACCGCATGAAGGACGCCAAGGAAGTTCCGGAATCGATCCCGGCCTCGCCCGGCCAGGAGCGCGAGTGGCTCGATTCGATGCGTAGCCGCAAGCAGCCAAGCTGTAACGTGACGTATCACAACAAGCTCAACGTGACCATCGCGCTGGGTACGTTGGCACTAAAGTTGGGCCGCGATATCAACTTCGACCCCAAGACGGAGAAGATCGTCGGCGACGACGAGGCCGCCCGAGCGGCAGTGCCGCAATACCGCGACCCGTGGAAATTGCCGAAGGAGTATATTTAGTTCGTTCCTTTTGCGAAAGACGGTAAGCAACAGGTCCCCTCTCCCAAAGGGAGAGGGGAGATTTGTCGTTTGGGTCTTGTATATCAAGCCACCCTACATAAGCAAGAAGCCAACAGGAGATCACGCAGATGTCCAATCCGAATAAGGTTTCGCGCCGCGGTTTCATTGGCAAAACCGCGGCGGTCGGCGTTGCCGCGCCATACTTCGTGCCGGCGGGCGTAATGGCCCAGGAGGGCAAGCCGGGGGCGAACGACAAGGTGAACGTCGGCCTGATCGGTTGCGGAGGCATGGGCCGCGGCAACCTGCGAAACTGTGCGCGTCATCCCGACGTTGCCGTCACCGGCGTTTGCGATGTTTGGAAAGAACGGCTCGATTCAACCTTGCAGGAGTACAAGGCGTCGGCCAAGCCGTATACCGACTACCGCGAGATGCTTGGGCAGAAGGACATCGACGGCGTTATCATCGGCACGCCGCCACACTGGCATACGCTGCAATCGATCCACGCCGCCGAGGCCGGCAAGGACTTCTACGTCCAGAAGCCGATGACGATCTACCTGGACGAAGCCTTGGCGATCCGCCGCGCGGCCGAGAAGCACAAGGTGGTTACGCAGGTGGGCACGCAAATTCACGCCGGCGCCAATTACCGCCGCGTGGTCGAGTGGGTTCGCTCCGGCCGGCTGGGTAAGATCAACGTCGCCCGAACCTTCTTGGGCGGAAACCAGGGCGAGCAGGGCATCGGCAACACGCCCAACAGCGATCCGCCGGCCGGTTTCGATTGGAACTACTGGGTCGGCCCGGGGCCCATGCGGCCGTTCAACCCGTTAATCGTTCGGGGCGCCCATACCAACTGCTCGTTTATGGACTACAGCGGCGGCTACACGCCCGGCATGGCCCCGCATATCATCGACCTGCCCTTCTGGGCCTTGGAGTTGGGTATTCCACCCAAGACGCACTGTTCGGGCGGGCGTTACGTTACGGTCGACGCGGGCGACGCCTACGATACGCAGCAGGTGCTTTGGCAGTGGCCCGACTTCACAATGACCTGGATGCTCTCGCTGGTCAACAGCTACGGGTTCGACTTCCAGGGCAAGCCGGGCATCGGGCGGCGGTTGGGTGTTTACTTCCACGGCGTCGATGGCACGCTGTACGCCAATTACGGCATGCACAAGGTCGTGCCCGAGAAGGATCGCCTCAGGGATGTCACCCCGCCCGAGCAATCGATCCCGCCCTCGCCCGGCCACGAGCGCGAGTGGATCGAGTGCATTAAGAGTCGCCAGCAGCCTAGCTGCAACGTGGGCTATCACCACAAGCTGGACGCGGCGATTGGGCTGGCGAACATCGCCTACCGGCTGAAACGCACGGTGAACTTCGATCCGAAGACGGAGAAGATTGTCGGCGACCCGGAAGCCGCCAAGCTAGCCCGACCCGTCTATCGCGACCCCTGGAAGTTCCCCGAGGAGTATTTGGCTCCGGTGTAGGGTCAAGTGCGCTATAAAGCCGCGACCGTTGGTCGCGCTGGTGTGCCCTACGGGGCCTGGCGAATCTCCAGGAAAACGACTTCCAGCGGCTTTAGCGTGCGAGTGAACTGTTTGGGCAATGCCGTGCGCTTCCAAAGTGGATGGAAGGCGTCGTCTTCGGCCGAGCTATACAGACTCACGTCGCACAGCGGCCAGGCGGGAAGGTTGCGGCTGTCGATCCGGACGGTCAGCGGCTGGGCCTCTTCCGACATATTGACGAACAGGTGCCCGATCCGACCCGATGGCGACTGCCAGGAACTGGTCAACACGGCCGGGTCTTCCGTAATTGTCACCTTGTTGCGGTCGCGGCGATCTGGCCAGCGGAAGGTGAGCTTCGGTACGTCGAGTTCGAAGGGATGCAGCATCCGGCCGAGCATGAGGAACTCGTCGGCCGGCGTCTTTAGCAACCGGCAGTGGTTGCGGAGCATGGTTATCTGGTCGGCGTGGGCGTCCAGCGCGCTCTGTTGCCCGGACCAGACCGATCCGCCGGGCGTTCGGCCGGTTACCAGATTGATAGCGTGCGCCCGAACGTTATGACGGCTATTGTGCTTACTCAGCCCGGCGCTATCGCCTCCGAACCCGATGGCGTATTCGTGGTAGAGGTAGCAGAACAACGGTATCCCCACCGTACCCCGATAGGCGCGATACCAGCGCGCGGCATAGTACTCGCGAACGTGGAACCCGTCGAGGTAGGGGATCAACTGCTCGTGCGGTTCCTCGTGGAAGAGCACGAAATCGGCCGTGTTTTTCTTCCCGCGTTCGCGCATCGCTTGCAGGACGTCGTGAAAGGCTTTGGTTTGATAGAGCCCCGGCCCGGGCGCGTGGCCGTGTTTATCCGAATAGCAGGCGGCCCCGGCTCCGGAAGTGGTTTGGTCCATCTGCAAGACATCGATGCCCAGTTCGTGCGCCTGATCGACCACCTTACGGAAGAACTCCTTGGTAGCCGGGTCGGCGACACAGAACTGGTACGAATGCCGCTTCCAGGTGCCGCCGGGGTTCGACTCATTCAGCGTGTAAGTGGCCGGCTCGCCCGTCTTCTCGTCCACGACAAAGTGCGACAGGCGCGTTTGCGCGGCGGGGATCTTCGAGCCGTTTCGCCCTTCGTTATCGAACGTATAGAAGAGCCCCGAGAGGAAGAAAAACGGCCGAAACCCCTCGCCTCGCATCTGCTTGATGACCTTTCGGGCTTGCGGCTCGTCGAAGATGGGGAAGTAGTCGCCGCCGGTCCAGCGGCGATGGTTCTCCCAACTTGCCAGCATGGGAACGACCGGTCCGTCGATCTGCCGACGATAGGTCTGCAAATGATCCATCAGTTTCGGATAGTAGGATCCGTTGCAGACATGCTCTTTGTCGTACGTTCGCACGCCGACCACGTGGACGTCGGGTCCCTTCTTCCACCAGTCGGGGATGTCGTCGCGTTGGGCGAGCGTCTTCGCGCACCACGACTGCCGAAGCGCCCAGCGCTTGTAAAGGTCGGCCGAATCGCACCAGGTCCCCTGCGTGACGCCAATCACGACCGGATAAGGAGCGACCCAGGATTTGTCCTTTCGCCGGTCGGCCGGCGGAGCGTACTCGTGCCAGAGCAGGAATCCGTTTTTGTGCCTTGCCGCGTGTAGCGATAGCGAGTGGCCGGCCGTGTCTCTGCTCGACAGATAAACGCCCGCCGCGCGGTCCTGGTAGGCGATGAACTGTGCAGCCAGGTTGCCCGGATACTTGAGCAACACGCCGTAGCCCGGCGGCCAAGCCTCGGCCGGGTTGTCGATCAGGATGCCCGGCAGTGCCGGGAGCACGAGGAAGTCGTCCGCCGATTCACCAATGGCGGGCACGGCCGCCAGCCGGGGGAAGCGAACCGCATCGAGCGACCCACCCGAACGATTATCGACCTCGATCGACCAGGTCAACAACGGCTCGGCGTCGTTGGAGCGAACCGTTGCCCGAACCGAGATGTCGGCGTTGGGGAATTCCGACCACTCCATCAGCGCGGCGCGGCCGCCCTCGATCTGGCTGACTTCGAGCTTTGAACGCTTTGCTTCGCTGGCAAGAATCGTTCGCTGCTTGCCGTCATCACCGCGCAGAACGAGGGCAAACAGATCGCGATCCCACGGCCGGACGACCACGGCCGTATTGCTCTTCTTGTGAACGAGCCGCTCGACATGCGGCACGGGCGACCGGCCCAGATGAAGTTCCAGGACCGGGTTTCGCAGCACGACGGCCGTATCGACCTGGGCCGCTGCCAGTCCGGCCCAACCGAGCACGGCAATAATCGCTAAAGATCGGAGCATGATGGTCCTCCGGAAGGCGGGCGAAATGGGGAAGGTGGCAGCTTGCAGACCGGCAGGCTACACGGTCCGGCGAGAACTGTCAACTCTCGTCCGCCCGGTATCAGGAGAACTGCAAAGTCAGGTCTGGACTTTGCAGAGCACGGATCGAATCTCCCCTCTCCCTTTGGGAGAGGCGCCGGGGGTGAGGGTTTGGCTGGAGTGCGCAAGCCAGGGTGAGCGACTTTCGGCAAATAGCTCTCACCCTAACCCTGGCCTCTCGAAAATTCGAGAGGCGTTATTATCCGGTTTTTGTTCCTTGGTTGG
>CAZDHN010000365.1:0-6885 GCA_964505115.1 uncultured Planctomycetaceae bacterium | reverse complement strand
CCCCCGCTGCTCGATCAAGTCGCCCAGCGGTGTCTTGCCCGACCCGGTGGGGCCAATCAGCAAAGCGGCGCGATTGCGTGCGGGGGCGAGTTGGTTCATCTTGCCGAGGCTATGCGATTCGATACCGGCGCGCGGCGTTCGGTTGCGTTTTGATCTCGTCGAGGTTGGCAATCGATGTCTCGCCTCGGTTGAGCAGATGCTCGGTGCGGGCGCCCACGTCGCAGAGGGCCAGGAAGGCGTAGAAGCCCTTTGCGTTCGGGTATATTTGACGGGCGATTTCAGCGATTGTTATCGGGTCGGTTGCCTTCCGCACCATGTCGAGCACCCGTTCGAGTCGCTGGAGGTGGCACTCGCGTATTTCGGCGATGCGTTTGTAGACGTCTCGCATCACCGGTTCGTGGCCGCCCATGGCAATGTCGAATCCGCCCATGCCGCCGATCTTATCGAGCGAATTGAGGTAGTGCCCCAACCCGGTGTGGGCGGCGATGCTTTCCGGCCAAAGCTGCGGTACGGTACTGGGCAGGATATGGTCGCCCGAGAATAGAACGTCGTCAACGGCAATCACCACGTGCCCCGGCGCGTGGCCCGGCGTGTGAATGAAGCGCAGCCCGTCCACTTGGCTGTTATCGTCAAGCGTGAAGTCGACCGGCGTGGTTCCGGTTCGCTGGATGGCCAAATGGAACGTTTCCATCAGCCGGGCGGCTCGCCTGGCGGGAATGCCGGCCTGCTGCAAGAAGCGTTGATTGGCCTCGGCACGCAACGTGGCCTGTTCGTCCCAAGCGGTGATTGACCGGCAATCGAGCGCATGGATGCCGACCTGGGCGTGGGTTTTTCCGAGCAGGTCGGGCAATCCGCCGACGTGGTCGATATGGCCGTGCGTAAGGACGATACGCTTGATATCGCGCGGGCGGAGCCGTTCGCCGAATTCAGTTCGGACAGTTTCCAGCCCGTCCAGCACGTTTTGCGTCGATTGGCCGCGGCCGCTCCCGACATCGATAAGAGTAGGTGGTCCCGCTTCCAGCAGAAGGTACACCAGCCCGTTCAGGTTGGGTAGCACCTGGCAAGGGATTCGATAGATTCGCACCCCGGAGCCGGAGACGAATCGTTTAACGGCGGGCAGCGTCGGCACCTGCGGAGAACTCCTTGCATTGTGTGTCGTGAGACCTTCCATCATACTGCTTGCGTGGCTCGTTTGCGAGGGCTAGACTAGAGATCTGTCACGTCTTGTTTTATGGGTGGTTGCGGGGTGCCACTGGCGTCTCGCCAGTGCTGATTAGCCCGGAGCTTGTTGGTTGGTGTTCCCAGAGCCCGGCGTGCGTCTACCGATTTCTGGCCGCACAAGCGGGAATCCGCACATACGCCCGGCGATCTCCTGAAACAACAACGAGCAAGCCCCGGTTTGTATTGCACTGGCGGGACGCCAGTGGCACCCTGCACCCGGAGAAGCGGGAAGAACCCGGAGGAGATATCGCCCATGGATCAGTACATTCTTGCCTTGGATCAGGGTACCACGTCGAGCCGGGCCATCGTTTTCGGTCGTGACGGGCGGATTGTTGCCTCGGCCCAGGAGGAATTCGAGCAGATTCTGCCCGCGCCCGGCCTGGTCGAGCACGATCCGGAGGCGATCTGGTCGACGCAACTCGATGTCGCCCGAAGGGCACTGGCCGCCGGCTCGATTTCCGCCGAGCAAATCGCCGCCCTGGGCGTGACCAATCAGCGGGAGACTACCATCCTATGGGAGCGAGACACCGGCCGGCCGATTGCCAACGCCATAGTCTGGCAAAGCCGGGTGAGTGCCGGCATCTGCGATCGGCTTAAGGCCGACGGGCTGGAAGAGACCTTTCGTGCTAAGACCGGGCTGGTGGTCGACGCATACTTCTCGGGCACGAAGATCAAACACCTGCTCGATTCGCACGAGGGCTTGCGTAACCGGGCCGAGAAGGGCGAGATTCTCTTCGGCACCGTCGATACTTGGCTCATCTGGCGGCTCACCGGCGGACGATGCCACCTTACCGACTACAGCAACGCCAGCCGAACGCTAATCTTCAACATCCATACGCTCGATTGGGACAACGAATTGCTCCGCCTGCTCGACATACCCCGGGCCATGCTGCCCGAGGTGCGGCCGTCGAGCCAGGTCTACGGCGAGACCGACGCCCAATGGTTCGGTCGGCCGATCCCGATTGCCGGCGACGCTGGCGATCAGCAGGCGGCCACGTTCGGGCAGGCCTGCTTCCAGCCGGGAAGCGCCAAGAATACTTACGGCACCGGATGTTTCATGCTGTTGAACACGGGCAGCGAACCGGTCGAGTCGAAGCACAATCTGCTGACCACCATCGGCTGGGGACTCAACGGCCAGGTGACATATTGCCTGGAGGGCTCCGTCTTCATTGCCGGCGCGGTGGTCCAATGGCTGCGCGACGGCCTGGGGCTGATCAAAGACTCGGCGGAAGTCGAGGCGCTGGCCGAATCGGTTAGCGACTCCGGCGGCGTTTACGTCGTGCCCGCCTTCGTCGGATTGGGCGCCCCGCATTGGAATTCTTACGCGCGGGGAGCCATACTGGGTATCACCCGAGGCACTACCGCCGGGCATCTCGCCCGGGCGGCCGTCGAGTCGATGGCCTATCAAACCCGCGACGTGCTGGATGCCATGCAGAAAGACGCCGGCATGCGTCTGGCCGGTCTGAAGGTCGACGGCGGAGCGTCGGTGAACGACAAGTTGATGCAGTTCCAGGCCGACCTGTTGGGGGTCGAGGTGAATCGGCCGGTGGTTGCCGAAACGACCGCCTTGGGAGCGGCCTATCTGGCCGGTTTGGCCGTCGGCTACTGGCGCGACACGGACGACGTTGCCCAGAACTGGGCACTCGATCGCAGTTTCAGCCCGGATCTTGCGGACGAAAAACGCCAAGCCCTCTACAACCGCTGGCAGGAAGCCGTTCGCAGGTCATTGGATTGGGAGGAACATGAGTAGCATCGAAGAAGATCGAGCCGAGCGGTTCGACGCATTGACCGCCGAGCGGCTGGACGTGCTGGTGGTCGGCGGCGGAATCGTGGGGGCGGGAGTCGCCCGGGACGCGGCCATGCGCGGTCTGCGCGTGGGGCTTGTCGAGCAATACGACATGGCCTTCGGCACCAGCAGCCGATCGAGCCGGTTACTGCACGGGGGACTTCGCTATCTGGCCCAAGGCCGGATCGGCATGGTCCGCGAGGCGAGTCGGGAGAAATGCATCCTGCACCGAATCGCCCCGCATCTCTCCGTCCCCTTGCCGTTCGTCTTTCCCACCTACAGCAAGTCCGGTTGGCCGCTATGGAAACTGAGCGTGGGCGTAAAGCTCTACGACCTCCTATGCGGCGGGCGGAACTTGGGACGTTCCAGCTCGCTCAGCCGCGAGCAGGTGCTGGACCTGTTGCCGGGCCTAAAACCGAAGGGCCTGACCGGAGCCGTGCGATATTTCGATGGCTTGACGAACGACGCCCGACTGGTCATCGATACGCTGCATTCGGCGGTTCGGGCGGGTGCTATTGTGTCGAACCATACGCGTCTGGAAGATGCTTCACCGGAGCCGACCGGCTGGCAGTGCGAGGTGACCGACCGGCTCACCGACCGTACGCGGCGGATCACGGCCCGATCGGTCGTCAACGCGACGGGCCCCTGGGGCGACCGGCTATCGCATAGCAGCATCAAATTGCGGCCGACCAAGGGCGTGCATTTGGTCGTCGATTTCCAGCGGCTGCCGGTTTGCGACGCGGTAGTGGCGGCCGAGGGTTCGCGGATTCTCTTCGCGCTGCCTTGGGGTGATCGCGTCATATTGGGAACCACCGATACCGATTACTCGGGCCGGATCGAGGACGTGCGAACCGAGCCGGCCGACGTCGACTACGTGCTCTCGGTAATCAATGGGGCGTTTTCCACGGCCGGACTGAGCGAGACTGACGTGATCGGCACTTGGGCCGGCATACGGCCGCTAATCGCCGACCGGCACGGCCGCCCGTCGGATATCTCCCGAGCACATCAGATCAACATGCCCGAGCCGGGCTGGCTAGACATCGCCGGCGGAAAGCTCACCACCTATCGGCTGATTGCCGAGCAGGCGGTCGATCGGCTAGTGCGTCAGCTTGGCTGCCAGGCCGACCCCTGCCGCACGGCCGACGAGCCGCTGCTGGAACCGCGCCGGCCGAACCCTTGCGGCGGCGTTCTTCCACCGCCGATCACTGCCGAAGTGGTCGAGCATTGTTGCCGGCGGGAATGGGTCGTCTCGCTGGAAGACCTGATGGTTCGCCGCACCAGTTGGCACTACTACCACGCCGACAGCATGTCGGTCGCCCGCCAGGCAGCCGGCTGGATGGCCCCGCTTCTCGGTTGGGACGACAACCGCGTCCGGGCCGAGTTGACCCGCTATCTCGATGCGACCAAGGCCGGGTTGAGTTGACCCGCGAAAAGCAGAAGGGCGTCGGCCCCAAATTATGCCCAATTTCTCGCAAATCGGGGGTTGACCGGCCCTGGTCGGGCAAATGATTGACCGGTCGCTTCCCGTATGTCATACTGCTAAACTGATGGTCGGCCCTCCAGGCCTTGGCGGCTCGGACGCCCCGCCGCAATTCCTGCCAAAATCCCTGCCACATACCCGAATTTGGAGAGACTCTCGATGAAAAATCCCCTAACGCGACGCACGTTCCTGTCCACCTCGGCCGCTGCCGGAGTGGGATTGATGGCTGCCGGGCGGCTTTCGGCGGCGGAGTTCAAGACCACGTTGCACAAGGCCCTGATCGGCAAGCCGACCGAAAAAACGCTCGCCAGTTGGAAGGCGGCCGGATTCGAGGGGATCGAGTCGAGTGTCCGCCAGGCAACCGTCGAGGAAGCGACCGAAGGACGCAAAATCGCCGAGAAGCTCGGGATGAAAGTTCACAGCGTGCTTCGCGGTTGGACAAACTTCAACGGCAAGGACCCCGCCGCGGTCGCCAAGGACATCCAGTCCGTCGAGGTCTGCTTGCGAGCGTGCCAGGCCTACGGTGGCAACGCGGTCCTGCTGGTCCCCTGCCGGGTCAGCGGAATGCCGATGCCCGAGGCTTGGGAATTCGACATCGAGCTCGACGAGAAGACGGGCCACGTCAAGAAGGTGGCCGCCGGCGACAACGCGAAGTACAAGGACTACATCGAAGCACAGAACTTCGCCACCGATTCCTCCCGCGCGGCAATCGAGAAGCTGATCCCGGTGGCCAAGGAAACGGGCGTGGTCATCGCGGTCGAGAACGTTTGGAACAACCTCTGGGTCAAGCCGGCCCTCTTCCAGAACTTCGTTGCTTCGTTCAACAGCCCTTGGGTCAAGGCATACTTCGACATTGGCAACCACGTGAAGTACGCCGCTCCGGAAGAGTGGATCCGCACGCTCGGCAAGCTGATCGTGAAGTGCCACGTAAAGGACTTCAAGATGAACGAGAACGGTCAGGGCGGCCGCTTCTGCGACATCCGCGACGGCAGCGTCAACTGGCCCGTCGTGCGCAAGGCACTCGACGATATCGGCTACAACGGCTGGATGACCATCGAGGGCAGCGGCGGCCTGTCGCTGGAGGAGAAGAACAAACGTCTCGACTTGATCATCGCCGGGAAATGACAAGATATTCCCTCTCCCTTTGGGAGAGGGGAGATCGTTGTTGAAAACACCCGCCACGCCATTTGAAGACACCCATTGAACCACGAAGGAGTTTACCAGCCATGCGTCATCGCTCGATACTCTGTCTGTTGTTGACGGTCGTCATCGTCACCCTGACTTCGTCGGCCCGGGCCGCGGAGGCGGCCAAGCCGCTTCGCGTCGGCATTATCGGCACAACCACCTCGCACGTGCCCGCCTTCACCAAAGCCATGAACGACCCCAAAGCTGTCGGCGATCTGGCCGACTTCAAGGTCGTGGCCGGGTTCACCGGTGGAATGAAGGACAACCCGTCGAGCTGGGACCGCCGGGAGAAGTTCAGCCAATTCCTTCGCGACCAGGGCTGCACGATCTACGATACGATCGAAGAGATGGTTAAGAACGTCGATTGCGTGCTTCTGGAAAGCGTCGACGCCCGGCCGCACCTCGAGCAGGCCAGACCGGTGATCGCGGCCGGCAAGCCGCTTTTCATCGACAAGCCGATGGCCGTCTCGCTGGCCGACGTCATGGAGATTTTTCGGCTGGCCAAGGAGAAGAACGTGCCGGTCTTCTCCAGTTCCTCGCTCCGCTATGGCGAGGGCGTGCAGGCGGCTCGGGATTATAAGACATCGCCGTTTGGCACGGTAAAGAGTTGCGTGGCCCAGAGCCCGATGAGCACGGAGCCGCATCACCCCGACCTCTTCTGGTACGGCGTCCACGGTTGCGAAACGCTGTTCGCGATCATGGGCACCGGCTGCCAGTCGGTCAAGCGCGTTAGCCCGACGGAAGTTGTCGGCAGTTGGGAAGGCGGCCGGACCGGTACGTTTGTCGGCAAAAAGGGTTACGGCGCCGAGATCGTTGGCAGCAAGAGCAGCGGCAAGCTGGGTAAGTACGGCGGATACAAGCCGCTGGTCGTCGAGATCTGCAAGTTCTTCAAGACCGGCGTCGCGCCCGTCCCGCCCGAGGAAACCATCGAACTGTTCGCCTTCATGGAAGCGGCCGACGAAAGCAAAGCCAAAGGCGGCGCGCCCGTGACGATCAAGAGCATGATCGAGCGAGCCGAAAAAATCAACGCCGAGCGGAACAAGAAGTAACCGGCTCGTTTGCGTAGAGTCTCCCCTCTCCCTTTGGGAGAGGGGCCGGGGGTGAGGGTTGAAAATGCTCGGTAACGGCAATTATCTGAAATCAAGTGTTCTCTTTCGACGCGCCCTCACCCTAACCCTGGGCTGATGAAAAGTTAGGCGACTGGGTAAACTGG
>CAZDHN010000364.1:0-6902 GCA_964505115.1 uncultured Planctomycetaceae bacterium | reverse complement strand
CCCGGGCGCAGGCCGAGGCGGTCGAGAAGCTCGATCAGATCTACATGGCCGTGGCCCCGTTCCCCAATCTGGTCCAACGGGGAGTTAAGACTCAGCAGGGGCTAGTCGACGAGTCGACCGCCGTGGTAAAAAGTATGAAGGAGTCGAGCCCGGCGGACGAGTCTGCCCCGGCGGACGAATCGGCCCCGGCCGACTTCGACGAGATGGCCTGGAACCAGCAGTTCGTGGCCGGCTGGAGTCGGATCATGGGCGCCAAGGCCGAGCAAGGGCTCAAGGCGACGCCGCCGGCAGCAGCCACGCTCGGCCCCCAACAGCCGGGCCCTGTCCAGCCTGGAGCGGCTCAGCCTTCACAACCCGGGCAGGCTGAACAGAAGAAGGCGGCCGAAGCGGTTCGTAAGTCGATGGAGAAGGCCGTCGAATTAGCACCCAAGATACACGAGTTGACCACACGGGCCGTGGCCGATCTGCAAAAAGAGCAACCGGTCGAAGCGCTACCCAAGCAGGAGGAGGCCCTCAAGCTGCTCAAGAAAATCGCCGAGCAGTTGCCCAAGCAGGATCAGAAGAAAGATCAGAACAAGAAGAACCAGGACAAGAAAGACCAAGACAAGAAGGATCAGCAGAAGAAGAAGGATCAAGGCAAGCAAGATCAAAAGAAGCAGCAGCAACAGAAGCAGCCGAAGCCAAAAGATCTGTCGAAGAAGCAGGCCGAAGCCGTCTTGCGCAAGGCCCGGCAGCGACAGCGGGAGCACGAAGACATGAAAAAGCAATTGCAGCGGCTGCTCTATCAACCCGGCAAAGTGGAAAAGGATTGGTGACGGGCATGCGTGCAAATGGAATTAAACATGGCTGTGGCATTCTTGCCGTGGGAGACGTTTCCAACGTGCCTGGCATGTTGGCAAAGGGTGCCACTGCTGGCTTGTCCAGCAGTGTGAAGCACGGCCCCCGGAAAAACACTGCTGGGCAAGCCAGCAGTGGCACCCAGCGGTGGGCAGCCATATTGCTTCTGGCATGGCTGTTTCCATGCGCGGCCTCGGCACTGGCACGGGAACCGCAAGTCATCGTCGAGATGGACCGGAACAAAATCTACGAGGGCGAGTCGGTACTCTACCGGGTGACGCTCAACCACGTTGATAACCCGTCGCCACCGGAACTTGCCGGCTTCGACGATTTCAGCGTGACCTCGCTCGGCGAGCAATCGCTCGACAGTCGCCAGATCACCATCATCAACGGCCGGCGGACGGAGAAGATCCGTCGCGGTCGGGCCTACAACTACCGGCTCACTCCGCGGGGGACGGGCACGTTGACGATTCCCGCCCCAACGGCCAAAGTCGACGGTCGCGTACTCCGGGGCCAGGAGATGACGCTTAGCGTGGTGGCGCCGCAGGACCAGAACATCGTGCGGATGGAGATTACGGTCGACCACGACGTGGTCTATCCGACGCAACCGTTCAAGGTCACCCTGGCCGTGGCGGTCAAGGGCCTTCCCGCCCCGTTTAGCGAGCGCGAGCCGCTTGCCGTTCTGCCTTCTCCACCCGCACTGAGCATGCCCTGGGTAGACGACGCCAGCCTGCCCGACGGGCTGGCGCCGGCCGTCACTTTGAATCAGTGGCTCGGCCCGCTGCAGAACCGGCGCGGCGTGGGGTTCGGGGTAAACAACATCAGCCGCAACTCGGTCTTCTCGATGTTCGAGGAACGAGCCGCCGCCTTTCGGCCGGATATGAAGAAGGTCAGACTGCCCGACAAGCAGGGCGTCGAAACCGAATACTGGGAGTACCGCTTCACCCGCGAGTTTATTCCCGGGCGGGTAGGCGTATACAACTTCGGCCCGGTCACGCTGAAGGGCACGTTTGCCACGGCCGTGAGTGAGTCGGGCAAATTGACGGGCGAAGCCATCTTCGCGGTGGCCAAGTCGGCCATGGTGAGCGTCAAGGACGTGCCCGAGCAGGGGCGACCCGACTGCTACATCGGCGCGATCGGCCAGTTTCAGCTTTCCGCCGAACTGACGCCCAAGAAGGCCCGGGTGGGTGACCCGATCACGCTGACGCTCAGCCTGTCCGGCAAGGGCTCGCTAGAGGGCGTAACTCCGCCCGACCTGGCCGAAGTGCCGGGTATCGCCGAGCAGTTCAAGATTTACGAAGCAACCGACGACGTGCGCCGCGGCTCTTGTCGATTCACCTACAGCCTGCGTCCGTTGGTCGAAGGACTGGAGACCTTTCCGGCGGTGCCGGTCGCCTTCTTCGACGTTGAAAAGGGTGAATATGTTACGCTGCAAACCGAGCCGATTCCGATTGAGGTGGCCAAGGCCGACCGGCTCTCCAGCCGGCAGATACTCTCGGGGGCGGGCGGAAACCAGCGCGAGCTGCAACTCCAAAGCGAAGGCGTCTTCGCCAACATAACCGACCTGTCGGCCGTGCGGAACGAGTCGATCCGGCCGGGGCTCTGGCTGGCGTCGCTCTGCGGCCTGGCCGTGGTGTACTTGGTGCTGCGGATGGTGCTGGCACGAATGCAGCGGCTGTCGGGCGACCAGTCGCGCGTGCGGCGTCGGTCGGCGGCAGCAAAGGCGAGACGACGGATGCGCGCCGCGACGGCCGAGCTAAAGTCGCGAGATGTCCGGCACGGCACCGTGGACATGCAGGCCGCCTTGCTCGGCCTGGTGGCCGATGTGGCCGACCTGCCCGAGGCAGGGCTGACGTCGAAGGATGTCGAGCGAGAATTGGCCGAACTGGGCGTGGAAGCCGACCTGACCCGCCAGGTCGTCGAACTACTGGAGACGTGCGACGCGGCCCAGTACGGCGTTTCCTCTTCGGGGCCCGACCAATTGCCCGATCAAGCCCGAACGCTACTGGACGCGCTAATCAAAACCTTCAAACGCAAGAGGCTGTTACGCTGATGTCCCCAAAGCGTTTTTTCATTAGTATGCTGACGATTGTGGCCGCCTTCGCGCTGCTGTCGGTGGCCGGCTGCGGTTCGAGCGTCGACTTGGACGTCTCGCGCAAGTTTCAGGAGGCCCAAGCCGCCTTCGACCGGGCCCAGTCGCCGGAGGACTTCTTGCGCGCCGCCGCGCTCTATCGGGAGATACGCGATCTGGGCGTCGTTTCCGGGGCCGTTCTGTATAACCAGGGCAACGCACTGATGGAAGCCGGTCAGCGCGGCAGGGCCATCGCCGCGTACCGCGAGGCCAAACGATACCGGCCGCGCGATCCCTACCTGGAGGCCAACCTGCGCTTCGCGCTGGGCACCGCCGGGCCGGTCGCTCGGCAACGGTCGATTGTCGACCACCTCTTCTTCTGGCAGGATTGGCTTAGCTACAGCGAGAAGTTCTACCTGACGGCCGCCGTCGCCGCCTGCACCTTCCTGCTGGGCGTGCTGGGGCTCTTCCTCCGGCGGCCGCTCGTCAGCCGCCTTGCACTGGCCGGATGCGCTCTGCTGCTGCTTCTGGCCTGCTCGGCCGGACTTGACTGGTATCGCTACGATTACGTGCGTCACGGCGTAATCGTCGAACAGGAAGTAATCGCCCGAAAGGGCAACTCGGCCGGTTACGAACCGGCCTTTACCGAGCCTCTTGCCGAAGGCGCTGAGTTCCGTCTGGTGCAGCGTCGGGGCGACTGGCTCCTGGCCCGGCTGGCCGGCGGCCAGGAAGGCTGGATCGACGAGAACGCGGCCGTGCTCTATTGACGCCGCCCCGTGCCGAGTTTGTAGCCGGATTCGCAAGAATTCGGTTCTTCGCATCACGGCTGAATTCTGCGAATCCAGCTACGGGCAGATTACTTGCGGCCTCCCACCCGTGCTTGATGCCCGGATGACTCTCTGCAATACTGTGTGCGTTGGATAGTCCCTGCCGCCTTCCCGACCCGCCCGCACGCTCCACGAGGTGTCAACATGCGTCGAACGATTACTTTCGGTTTGCCGTTCTGCCTGGTTCTGCTTTGTACCGCTGCCCTCCCGGCTGAAACACTCACCGCCGATGGGCTGAGCCTGGGGCTGGACGCCACGGCGAACGTTACGGAAATGGCAATCGACGGCGGCAAGTTGGCCGTCAAGCCCGGCCCGTTGGTCACGCTCTGCGACATCGAGCGGGGAACGTTCGAGCTGGCCACAGTGTCGGGTGATTCCCGGTCGGGCGATTCCCGCTCGGGCTTCTCGCTGCGGTTTGAAAAGGCCCAAGCGACTGCCAAGCTTTCGCTCGCTTCGCGCGAGGGTGCCTTGCGGTTCGGCTGCCGTTTGCAGGGCGACGACCTACCCGCCCGGGGTCTGTTGCTGCGTTTCGCGTTGCCGCTGGGCGCCGCCGGCTGGCAGTTGCACAAGGACATGCAAACTTCGCGTCCGATAGACGCCGCCCAAGTGTACGAGAACGTGGTTCCGCTTCGTGCCTGGGCCGATCTGCCGGAGTGGAAGGATCAGCCCGACCTGCGAATGGGTTACTCCAACCGGAACTTCTGCACGGTCATTACCGGTACGGCGGTGAGTGACACGGCGATGGGCGGCAAGCCGGTGGGCCTCTGCCTGGCGGTGCCGATGGACCGGCCGTGCATTCTGCGCACCGCCTACAACGGCAAGCGGAAGTGCCTGGAGATCGTCTACGACTTCGCGCTGTCGCCGCAGACGCGCAAGCCTAATCATGTCGAGTTCGCCTTCGACCTTTACCGCTGCAATCCCCGCTGGGGTTTCCGCGGCGCCTTGGCCCGATATTACGAGCTTTATCCGGCCATGTTCGCGAATATGATTAAGCGGCCCGCGCAGTGGATGGCGTTCAGCCGGCTTTCGCATATCGATAACGCCAACGAGTTTCTTTTCGGCCTTCAAGAGGGCGCGCCCGAGGTGGACTACGACGACAAGCTGGGCGTGCTCTCAACGATCTACTTCACCCACGCGGGCATGGGCGCGAAGATTCCCGATTACGATCCCGAGGCCGATCCGCTTCCGCCGCGCGACGTGCAAGTGGCGGCCGTCGAGGCTGCCTTCAAGGGCCGCACCGGCATCGACGGCATCTACGAGAAGGTCGGCTTGCACAACGCCGAGGGCCGCCTCGACGTGCGCAAGTGGCGAGTTTACGCGCACCTGATCGCCCAATTCAACCTCGATCCGGAATTGCCTTACGGCCGCTGGACGCTCGATCGGGCAATCAAGCTGACCGAACGTATCAAGCGGGACAAAAAGGCCCGGCTCGACGGGTTCTATTACGACGGCCTTTCCGCCGGGTTGGACTACAATCCGGCCCACTTCCGAACGGCCGACGCGCCATGTCTCTGGGACCCGGCGGCGAAGAAACCGCTGCTGAACAACTTCTTCTCCTCGTGCAAATTCGCCCGGGCGGCGGCTGAGTTGCTGCGGCCACGCGGACAAATCACCATGATGAACGGCGCGTTGGGGGCCAGTTTCTTCGTCGCCCCCTGGCTCGACGTGCTGGGTGCCGAGACGGGCGTGCGGATTTCGCGCGAGCGGCTCAACTACATCCGCGCCATCACCCACCACAAGCCGTTCCTCACGCTTCTGAAAGGCAACTTTGAGAAGAAGCTGGGGCACGAAGAGATTGAAACGCACATGCGACAGTGCCTGGCCTACGGCATCCCGCCCGGCTTCTTCGACTGGATGCCCAGCGGATTGGGACCCGGCGGACGATATTGGGCTCATCCGGCCTACTACGAACGTGACCGGAGCCTGTTCCGCAAGTATCAGCCGTTGTGCAGCGCGTTGGGCGCGGCCGGTTGGGAACCGATCACTCACGCCGAAAGCTCCAAGCCCAACGTCTTCGTCGAGCGCTTCGGGCCGGACGCCGGCGGGCTTGTCTGGCTGACGCTTCTGAATGAAGATAAGGACCCGCAACAGACCCTGCTCACCATCGACTCGGAGCCGCTCGGGCTGGACCCTAAGACGAGCGGCGCGATCGACGTGGTTAGCGGCAAGCCGCTTGCCCTTTCAGCGAAGGATGGCAAGTTAACGGCGACAATCGATCTGGCAGCCCGCGACGTCGTGGCCCTGCAACTCGGCAGCCGGGTCGCCCGAGCCCAATGGCAAATCGGCCAGGCCATGCAAACTTTGGGCCGCGGCATGCGGATGCGCGAGATCGACGCGGATAAGCCGCCCCGGGCCGTGCACTGGCTGCCCGTCGGCAAGACCTACTCGCGCGAGCAGGCCGGCGAGCAATCGCATCTGGTCTTCACGCCTGACGGCAGCCGGCAAATGGCCGAGCAATGGGTTATGCTCTTCCAAGCGAAGCCGGCCAAGGTGACGCTTCGAGTTCGGGCCGCCGGCCGGGAGCTTACCGAGCGCAAAGGGGCTATCGGCGTTCGCTGCCGACTTGCCTGGGTTACGCCCAGCTACACGCACTACGAAACTCGCTTCTTTGAACTGCCGGGCGGAACCTACGATTGGAAGGACTTCGAGTTCACCATCGATTCACCCCACGCGCTTCGGTCGATACATGTTATGCCAACCGTCGCGGCAAGCAAAGGCACGTTGCGGTTGGCCAGGGTATCGCTGTCGGACACCGATCAGGACGAGTACGCCGTGGATCCCCGGTTCGGCCAGTGGTACGAGCCGGTGCCCGACGACATGCGCGGGCTGCTCGATGAAGGTTGCCGCGAGCTTGGCCGCTCGCTTACCGCTTTGGCCGAGACGGCAGGGCAAGGTAAGTATCCTGCCGACGAGGCGGTATTCCAAGCGCTTGCCCGTTGCGGCAAGTTGGAGGAACTAATCCGACGCCGCGGTGCCCAAAACGGTTGCCGGCGATTGATCCGCGATATCGAGACGATCCAGCGCCATTTGGGAATCGTGGCGGTGCAGTCGAAGCCGGACTGACGGGTGGGTGCCACTGCTGGCTTGTCCAGCAGTGTGTAGGTTATGCTTCAGCATAATGCACTCCAGCGCAATGTTATGCTGAAGCATAACCTACGCACTGCTTC
>CAZDHN010000363.1:0-6928 GCA_964505115.1 uncultured Planctomycetaceae bacterium | reverse complement strand
CAGTGGGGGTAAGCACTTACGCATAGTAGCCATCCCGAAAGTGGCGCTGTCATATCAGACAACCCCGTGAACGACTACCAATTGGGAGACATTCAATGTCAAGTATCAGAATCGCGGCAATGCTCTTCATCGCATCGTCGATTTCCAGCCTTGTCCTCGCGGACGACACGCCTTCCTTTCACAACGTGAAGTGCGAAGGCGCGTACCAACACCATCTCCAGGGCATTTGCACGAACGGGCGGGACGCCGTCTATTGGTGCTTCACTACGTCGCTGGTGAAGACCGACCGTAACGGCAAGGTGTTGAAAAAGGTGCTCGTGGCACGCCATCACGGCGACTTATGCCACGCCGACGGCAAGCTCTACGTTGCCGTGAACCTTGGGCGATTCAACGACCCGAAGGGCAACGCCGACTCCTGGGTCTACGTTTTCGATGCCGACGATCTCTCCGAGCTTGCCCGGCACAAGACACCCGAGGTGTTTCACGGCGCGGGCGGCATCGCCTGCCACGGCGGGCGTTTCATTGTCGTCGGAGGACTGCCGGAGGGCGTTGAGGTGAACTACGCCTACGAGTACGACAAGCAGTTCCACTTCGTCAAGCGGCACGTGATTAAGAGCGGTTGGACTCGCCTGGGAATTCAGACCGCCGCGTTCGCCGACGATTGCTGGTGGTTCGGCTGTTACGGCAACCCGGCCGTGCTGCTAAAGACGGACGAGTCTTTCCAAATGGCGGGAAGATACAAGTTCAACTGCTCACTTGGCATCGTGGGCGTTGGCGGCAAGAACTTGCTGGTGGCAAAGGGATCGTGCCGAAAAGGGGTGGGTTGCGTGGGCGAAGCCGTTCTGGCCCTACCCGACCCGGACAAGGGCCTGGTTTCCGGGAAATCCGCGCGGTAATCTACCCCTCGGCGCGCAAAAAAAGATCATCGTAAGCCGGTCCGTCGTCATACGATGATCTTAATCCTGAAACGGGACAACGCATGTCCCGCCCTCCCGGCAGGTCTGTTACCTTTATCGGCCCAATCGCGCGGACCCCTGGAGTCGATTTTCTCCAGATATTCGGCCCAGAAAAGAAAAACGGCGGCCTCCCTTGCCGCGAGAGACCGCCGCTTATACACTAATGGCTGTTGTGCCTACCCCGAATCGGCGGACACCGTTTCCACGGGAAGCTTAAATTCAAGGCTAGACTCTGGCTTGGGGAGCCTGCGGATTTCCGGATTAACTGCCTTTGTCGGGGCCTGCGTCTTGGGGACCGCGGTGGTCTCGACGACGGACGTCGGTATCCCGGTCATCGTCTGCTCGATTACCGTTCCGCCCGGCGACCAGGCACGAGTCGTGCCGCAATCGGACCCAAGTGAACCGCAAGCACGCCCTCTACAGCGTCCACATCCACGGCAGCCTTGCTCATTGCAGTAGTCGTCCCAGAGACCCGTGCAACGGGGAGTCTCGGGGCAGAAGCCCTCGGTCCAGCCGTAGATCGGCGTCGCGCAAGCCTGCGCCGAAAGGGCCGACAGCCCGTTGCCATACATCCCGCCGCCGTAACCGTACATTCCACCGCCATACATGCCGGCCTGTCCGCCGCCACAGCAATCGCCGGCGGGAGCCATGCCCGCCATGGCCACGACAGCCAGCAGCACCATAGCCGAAAAGATCCATCGCATTTGGACACTCCTTTCTCCAGGGATACATCGGCCGCAAAGTATCATCAACACTGCCTCCATCCGAGAGCAATGCAAGTGAAATGACCGCCTTTAGGTAGTATTTTACGGCATGATTTTGGGCCGGTGGTAGAGTCTTTCGGTCTTGGCAAACTCTACAGGCGCAACCCGCCGCCCGGGCGCGTGACACTTTTCGCATCCGGAAAGCCCTGCCGGAAATGCCGGTCCCGCCGACAGGGCAAGTTGCAGCAGGCCACGCTGTCGACAAGCGAAACCGCGCTTGGTATGGTAACAACAATGTCACCAATACAGCACTGCGGGAGAGAGCCATGAGAATTGCCGTCGTTGCCACCGTCGCACTGCTTGCCGTCTCCATGCAAACCGTTGCGGGAGCGGAGGCCGAAAAGGCCGCCAATGGCATCCGGCCTGTCGTCGAGATCGAGGAGGAAGTCTACCGCTACGAGCCGGCCAATAACGGGTCGAGCCCAATGTGGTGCAACGGTTCCACCTGCCTGGTACGTATTGGCCAGGATGTGTTCGCCAGCGGATTAGAGACGCTTAAGGACTACCAGCCGCTGCACAACTGCCGCTGGACGCTCTACAAGCGAGAAAAGAACGGTTGGCAGTTGCAACAAGTCGACAAAAAGGACCGCACTCGCGAGCCCTGCCCGCTGGGCTGCTTTGGAGGAGGAGACGGGCGGCTGTTCATGTCGGTCAACCCCACGCTGACGACGGACCCCAAGGCCTATGCCGGTCCGGCCCGACCCGAGATCCTGGAATTCAACCCGGCCGATACAAAGTCGCCCTACAGAACGCTGCTGCCGACGTGGACCGACTCGCCGCGTTTCACCGAACACTCCTACCGCAGTTTCGCCGCCGACGGCGTCAACCGCGAACTGATCCTCTTGCAGAACATCGGCTGCACGCACTCCGAATGGGCGTTTCTCGACCGAGAGGGTAAGTGGACGACGGGAAAGCTTATCTGGCTGCCGCGTGCCGACCCCAAAAAGTCCCCCTACGGTTCGACGCGAACCCGAGTCAATTACCCCAACGTGGTATTGAAGGATCGCGCGGTCCACTTCTGCGGCAACTCGGCCGTCGACCAATGGGAGCGGATGCCCGACGTGGGCGATTCGCATCGCAAATGGGGTTCTCGCTTCAGGCGGCTCTACTACACCTGGTCCGACGACATTACGATCGGCAAGTTTCACGACTGGGTCGAGATCGCCAACTGCCACAAGAACGGCGGTTGGCTCTTCTCCTGCGACCTTTGGGTGGCGGCTGACGGAATGGTCCATATTCTCTGGAACGAGAACCCCATCCACAAGGGCCTGCGCGACGAGCGGTTTCCCGACATCAAACGCAATTGGTCGCTCAAGTACGCCCGGGTTCGCGGCGGCACGGTCGTTTCACGCCGCACACTACTCTCCGGAGGCGAGGAGGGTTCCGGCGAGATCCCCGGCCGGGCACGGTTCCAGATAACGCCCAAGGGCCGGCTGTTTGTCTTCCACTACGTTAGCGGTCGCAATACGGCGGGCAAGGCCGTCTCGGAGAACCGGCTGTTGGAACTTCTACCCGACGGCACCAACAGTCCGCCCGTCACGTTGGCCATGAAACATCCGCTTTCGGGGTTCTTCACCGCCACGCACCGCGCCGGCTGCGCGCCGTCGACCACGCTCGACCTACTCGGCGTCAGGGTCGGCAGCCGCCACACGATCAGCTACGCGCGGATCAGGCTCAAGTAGACTCGCTTTGGCTGGAACGCCCGGCCCCGGTTTGGTATCATCTGGTAGGGATTTCAGAAGATAGGAGTTTCTCAAATGAACGCTCGGTATCGAATTGGCGTAATCGGCTTGGCGGCGCTGCTAATCGCGATAAGCATCGAAGCGGCGGAGCCGGAACTGCCCGACGCGAAACCGGTTCCCGACGTGCAGGTTGTCCCGCTGCCGTACCATCAGGCGTCGTTTCAGCTTCTCGGCCGGGAGCTAACCCGATACCACTTCGGCCCCACGCTACGGCGGCCGTTCTGCTTCCCGGTGGTCGGCGTGGAAGGCCGTTGGCTGACGCGCATGGATCATCCGCCCGCGCCCCATGGCGAGCGGCATCACTGCTCGGTCTGGATATCGCACAGGAGCGTTAACGGCGTTAGCTTCTGGGAAGATAACGCGGCGGGTCGGGTCGTGCATCAGCGGCCGGAGGAGTACACCGACGGCCCGAAAGAAGCCTGGATGCTCAGCACCAACCATTGGCAAACCGGCGGGGAGGGCGAGGAATTCACGGTGCTGATGCGGGAACGGCGACGTATCTGCGTTCGGCCATTGGGACCCGACGAGTGGTTGATGCTGATCGACCTGCAACTGGAATCGCCCAACAAGGAGCCGGTTACGCTCGGCGTCACGCCCTTCGGCATCAACGGCGTTCAGGTCGCCCGGCAGATGTGCGTTACCGAGGGCGGCGGTCGAATGCTCAACTCGGAGAAGCAACTCAACGAAGAGCAGATATTCCGCAAGCCGGCGCGTTGGGTCGACTACAGCGGCCCGGTCACCAATCGCAGTACGGCCGGCATCACGCTGATGGACCACCCGATCAACCCGAGCTTCCCTTCGCCCTTTCACGTTCGCAACGGCGGCTGGATGGGTGCTTGCCTGACGCTCGAAAAGCCGCTCGTCATCCCGCCCGGCAAACCGCTCCATTTACGCTACGCCCTTTGGGTCCATCCGGGCGTGCCAAAGTTCGAGCAAATCGAAAGCCGGTGGAAACAATTCGCCGAGAGCGAAAAGCCGGTGATGGAGAAGACAACAAAATGATCGTTTAGCCGGCGGGCTTGCCCGCCGTGTTTTGCCGCGATAGACTCCTGAGCCTCAAAATGCCCGAAACATCCAACTTCCAACCGACCGTCGAAGACGCCGACCCGATCGTTCGCGCTGCGGCGTGCGAGAGGTGTGGGTGTCCGGTCGAGCCGGCCGATAAGTTCTGCCCGGCCTGCGGGAGGGAGCAAACGGCGGCGGCCGAGATCGTCAAGGCGGAAGTTGTTCAGAAGCATTTTCAGTGCAAGAACTGCGGGGCCAAGACGACGGTCGATCCCGACCAGCGGAGCTACGTCTGCCCGTTCTGCGATTCAACCTACGTGGTCGAGTTCGACGAAGAGGAGTCGGGCCGTCAGCCGCCGGAGTTTGTCATCGGGTTCGCCGTCACGCCCGACGGGGCACGAGAGAAGTTCCGCGAGTGGCTGTTGGGTAACTCCTGGTTTCGGCCGGGCGACCTCAAGACAGCCCGAATCGCCGATAAACTAAAGGGCGTGTACCTCCCCTTCTGGTCGTTCTCGATGCTGGCCCAAAGCAACTGGTCGGCAAGTATCGGCGAGTACTGGTGGAAGACTGAAACTTACACGACGAGGCAAAACGGCAAGACGGTCACCAAGACGCGCCGCGTGCGTAAGACCGAGTGGTGGGATTTGTCGGGCCGGCACCATCGATACTACAGCGGATACCTGGTCTCCGGCAGCCGGGGTCTGGCCCAACTGGAGGCCGACCGGATCAAGCCGTTCCACCTGCCCGCGCTTCGGCGATATGAACCCTACTACCTGGCCGGCTGGCTGAGCGAAGAGTATTCGCTCGAGCGCGACGACGCCATGGCCATCTGCACCCAGGAGTTCCACCGTCGCGAGCAACAAAACGTGGCCGCCCACCTGCCGGGCGACACCTACAACGACCTGCGCGTCGACACCCAGTTCAGCGACACCAACTCCGACCTGATCCTCTTGCCCATCTACCTGCTCAGCTACCGTTACCGCGACAAGCTCTACCGCTTCATGGTCAACGGCCAAACCGGCCGCGTCGCCGGCAACAAGCCGCTCTCCAAGCTGCGAATCGGCCTGGCGGTTGCCGCCGGTGTGATCGGCATCGGCATATTGGTGCTTCTGCTGATGTTGCTGAGGTGAGTTGTAGTCGTTTTTTCACCACGAGCCTGAAGGGGTCGGACATACCAGCCCCGGGCAGCGCCCGGGGTAGATGTTGAGACGGGAGCCAGCACCCTGAAAGGGTGCGACATCTCCGGCGGATATCACGCCTTTGTCTCGCCCTTGCAGGGCTGAAATTGTGGGTTGCCCGTCAACCCAGGGTTTCACCCCGGGCTGGTATGTCCCGCCCTTGCAGGGCGTTCCTCGCGCGACTATCCGCCTACCGGTTGCATCTCGGGGTTGGCGGTGGTACTCTGGTGGCACTCGCATGTTTCAACCAAACAGGAAGATGCTTGTCACGAGTCTACCCGGCGCGCTTGCTCTGTCGGAAGTTGCGAACTACTTCGAGCCGCGGACTCTTGCAGTTCGGGCATCGTCGCGGTGTTCCCAGGACGTCACGTTCTTGCGGATCTTCCCGGTCAAGAATCTCTGCCTCAAACTGATTCCCACACATTTGACACTTCAAAACAGCAATTATCATTACTTCCCTCCGTGTGCAAACTGATTATTGCAGCGGCTGTATCAGCATCTCCCACAAATACTCTGCTGCTCCTTCCTTTGATAAGAGTTCTGCCTGATTTCCATCGAAGCACATCCTCATCGAGGGGTTCACAAACATGCTGTATCCGTTGTCTTCGATAGTCAACGATTCGTTATAGCTGTTTTCGCCCATCGATAAATCGGACGAGTAGTGAATGCTATTTGAAAAGCACTCTTCACGGGACAGCCATATCTTGCACTGGCTCTCTGCATTACCGTCCCGATACAGGGCTGCCGTGAAGTGGTTGGTATCGATTCTCCGAAATCTGGCTGTGATGCCGTGGGCCCGCTGAGCCAGTTCCGTTAACGACCCCTCAAAGTAATTGGCTATGAACTCGAATGCTTGTTCCAGGAAGTCGTCTCTATCTTGATCCGAAAAGGTTCGACGAACACGCAAATTACTGGATCGAACCTCGGGTATGGGCTTGCTGTCAACAGTTGCTGGTAAATATGTTGGCGTCTCGGCGGGAGGGCAGAAGTCGTGGACAGCGGCCCGAACGCCTCTAGTAATCTCAAGGAAGGCTTCGTCCTGGTTCGGAAACTTCGTCACGGGCTTACCGTCCTTTGGAAGTGCCAGTAACTTGCCGAACGGCGATTCTTGCCACTCGCATGGTCGCAAGATAATTGGTATAACACGCGCTTCACCCTTACTGTGTCGTTCCAAAGCGCGGGTCATCTCTCTTTCATAGCAGTATTCGGAGTCCAGAAAGTCAGAACTCACTAGTGCCGCAAATCACAATTGAGGGTACACCAAGAGGTCGCTTTGGCTAAAT
>CAZDHN010000362.1:0-6944 GCA_964505115.1 uncultured Planctomycetaceae bacterium | reverse complement strand
TTCAGCTACCAATGTGTCACCGATCCATTGAGGTTCCGCAAACCCGTTCCTGCGCTCTCGGCCGGCGGCTGACATCAATTGGTGCTTCCAATCCTGGCCGGATCGGGTATAATACCAAATTCGGCTGCTGTTGGAGCAGCCAGAATACGCCGTGGAGATGGATAGATGGCTGCTACAAAAGGCAAAAAGAAGAAAAAAGTAGAATCAATCTTCCTCGTGTGCCAAGAGACGGGTGACTACAACTACACGATCCGTCGCAAGACGGGTGGTGAGAAGTTGAAGCTGAAGAAATACTGCCCGCGCCTGCGTAAACACACTTTGCACGTCGAGAAGAAGAAATAGCCGGCGTGAGTGAATGGCCAAACGGTGGCGTATCCATCCGCACGATTCGGATCGAATTGCAGCCCTGTCGCGCGCCGCTGGCGTGCCGCCGGTGGTGGCCCAATTGCTCATCTGTCGCGGCCTGACCGACCCGGTAGCCGCCAATGAATTTCTCGCGCCGAAGCTCTCCGCGCTGCGCGATCCGAACGAACTGCCCAACTGCACCCGGGCTGCCGAACTGATCCATCAAGCAGTGGCGGCCGGACGGCGGATCGTTATCTACGGCGATTACGACGTCGACGGCGTGACGGGCGCCGCGCTGCTTTGGCAGTGCTTGAAACTGCTTGGCGCCGACGTGGGCTACTACATTCCGCATCGCATCGACGAAGGCTACGGCCTGAACGACGAGGCGATTCGCCTGCTGGCCTCGCAAAAAGCCCAGCTGATCGTTACCGTCGATTGCGGCATCGCCAGCCACCAGGAATCGCTCACCGCGCGGCAGTGCGGCCTGGAACTGATCGTTACCGATCACCACGAGCCGGGCCCCGAATTGCCCGAGGCCGCCGCCATCGTCCACCCCCGGCTGCCCGGCCACGCTTATCCGTTTGGCCAATTGAGCGGATCGGGCGTGGCCTTCAAGCTGGCCTGGGCACTCTGCCAGCAGGCGAGCGGGGCCAAGAAAGTCAGCCAGCGGATGAGGGACTTCCTGGTCCAGGCGACCGGACTGGCCGCCATGGGAACCGTGGCCGACGTTGTGCCGCTGGTCGACGAGAACCGCGTGCTGGTTCATCACGGGCTGAAAAGCCTTCGCCAGAACCCGACGCTGGGCCTGGCTACCCTGATGAAGCTAACCGAACTGGACACCAAAAGGGAACTGGCCGCCGAAGACATCGGCTTCACGCTTGGTCCCCGCATCAACGCCGCCGGCCGGCTCGGCCAGGCCCAACTGGCCGTCGAGTTGCTGGTTACCGACCGCCCGAACCGGGCCGAGGAGTTGGCCCAATACATCGACCAGCTTAACGGCACCCGCCAGTCGCTCCAGCGGAGTATTCTGCTGGCCGCCAACAAGCAGGCCAAATCGCAATTCAACCCGGTCGACGACCCGGCCCTGGTGCTGGCCGACCGCGGTTGGCATCCCGGGGTTATCGGTATCGTGGCAGGCCGACTGGCCGATATGCATCATCGCCCGGTCGTGTTGATCTCCTGGGACGAAATGGGCGTCAAGCCGGGCGTTGGCTCCGCCCGAAGCGTGCCGGGCTTCAACCTGCACGCCGCGCTGGCGTCTTGCAGCGAGCACCTGATAAGCCACGGCGGTCACGCGGCGGCCGCCGGCCTGAAGATCGAGGAAGCGGAACTGGACCAATTCCGCGCGGCCTTCTGCGAGATAGCCTCGGCCGAAATATCGCACGAGAATCGCGTGGCCGAACTGACAATCGATGCCGAGACGCCGCTCAGCGCGCTGACGCTCAAAACCGTCGAGCAGATGGAGCAAGTGGCCCCCTTCGGCCAGGCCAACCCCCGACCGCTACTCTGTACCAGCGGCGTCACGCTTGCCGAACCACCCCGACCGATCGGCTCCGGCGGGCACCACATCTCGCTGAAGCTGGTGCAACACGGCGTTACCCTACGGGCGGTGGCCTTTGGCGGCGGCGAGTGGGCCGAACAACTCGCCGAGCTGACCGAGCCGATCGACATTGCCTTCCGGCCGGTCGTCAACACTTTCCGCGGTCGACGAAACGTCGAACTGCATCTGGTCGACTGGCGCCTGTAGCAAGAGTGAATAAGGGGGGGCAGGCGGGGATTAGCCAGGATTATTCATCATTTGATCGTAACCCGAAGCGTAAGCGAGGGAAGCCAAATGAGTTTGGTCCTCCACCCGTCACACGTACGATGAGACGGTGTGTCGCGGTAAGTGCCAAGCCAATTCAATATACAGTATGTGGAGCAAGGCCGTCTCCTAGCTTGCGGCAAGGCAGTCAGCCATCATGAGGTAGCGTTGCTGCTGTCGGCTGGGGCAAGAGAAACTCGTGTCTGCTTGCCCCAAAACCGGACCAGAAATGTCGCTCGCCCAGCCCGCCTACTCGCCGCGCAAGTCGTAGGCATACAGAAAGTCGCCATGGCGGATGTAGAGGCGGCCGGCGCAGACGACGGGGTGAGCCCAACTTGGTCCTTCGCCCTGCTTGGGTAGTTTGAACTGGCCGACGACTTCGTGTGCCTTGGGGCCCTGTCCATTGGGTGAAGGCCGAACCAGGCCCATCACGGATTTCTCGCTTAGCGTGTAGAGCCGGCCGTCGGCATGGGTCAGGCTGCCGCGGCCGACGCCCCGGTCGGCGTACATCTTCCGACCGGTCTTCCAGTCGAGGCAGACCCACTTGCGGTTGTTGCTGGAATGGCACGCGCCGTAAACGTAGCCGTCCAACAGAATCGCGCCGCCGTGTTGGATGTCGAGTTCCTCGGTCCGCCAGACTTCCTCCAGCGTGGCCCTGTCGCCGTCGACGTGGACGGCGAACTTCACCGTGCCGGTGCGGTGGCCCGTGCTGATCAGCACGTGACCGTCGCGGTAAAGGGGCATCATGATCATCTCTTCCCAAGGCACCTTCCGCTTGATTCGCCAGAGCAACGCGCCCGTGTCGGCGTTGACCCCGATGAAGGCCTTGGAGGTCAGCGTGAGGATCATCCGCAGGCCCTGCTGCTCGGCCAGCGCGGGCGAAGCGTATCCGGCCTTGTCGCCCGTGCTCGGCGCGGTCCAAACGACCCGGCCCGTCAGCTTGTCCAAGGCCACGACGCTCGCCTTCGGCCCGCCAGGGCTACAGATGACGCGGTCGCCGTCGATCAAGAGCGACTCGGGCAGTGCCCAGGTGATGTTCTTGGCCTGGAACCGGTCGAGGATGTTGAGTGTCCAGATTTGCCTGCCCGTCTTGGCGTCGAACAAGGTAACGTCGCCCAACGGGCTTTTGTGGAAGAGCCGGTCGCCGTCGACGGTTGGAGTCGTGCGGCTGCCGGGATGCGACTTCGTCCAGGCTTCGCCGTTTTCGACCTGCCAGAGCATCTTGCCGTTCATGTCAAGCGCGCTAACGACCGTCTTCTCGTCGATGTTGCCCGAAGTGTAGATCATCCCCCGGGCGATCGCCACGGTGGAGAATCCGAACCCGATGCCTCGGGCGGTCCAGAGCAGTTTCGGTCCGCCCTCGGGCCACTCCTTCGGCAGGCCGGTTTCCGTCGACATGTTATCGCGATTCGGCCCGTGGAACTGCGGCCAGAACGCCGCCTCCTCGGCCGGAGCCATTCGCGTAACGCCGATTGCCAGACCACAGGCAAGCAGCAGTATCGGCTTGACCATCTTTCGGGCGAAGGACATGGGGCTCCCTCGATGCGGGTACGGCTGGCATGACGAACTCGGCCCGAATTGTACCGCGCCGACCGCCGCCGGTCCAGAATGCCCGCCGAACCGCTAGGGCATCTTCGAGCCGTCGATCACTTCGCCCCCGGCGATGGTGGCCAGGGACTGGAAGGTCTTCAACTCGATCGTGTCGGTTACGAAGTGGACCGAGCCGTCGGCGAAGACCATGTGAACGCCGCCGGGATGGAAGCTTCTGGCGCGCCAGGCACTGCCGTGGTTTCTGTTGGGCGTGTAGTAGAAGTAGAAGACGGCCGAGTGAAGGTTCACGCCCCGGCTGCTCTCCGTGCCGACGTAGTCGGGGGCCGTGTCGGGCACGAACTGCACCGTGCCGCGTGGCAGCGGCTTGCCGTCGAGCGTGACCTGGCCGGAAACCTCGGCCATCGGCGGCAGCTTGGGCTTGTAACCGCAACCGGTCGAGGCGACACAAATCAAACCGCCGCAGAGGGCAACCGTCAGTTGCCGTGCCATTGTGCCGTGGATCATTGCCCGGCTAGTCCCTTCTCCGTCGGAGTAACAAGAGTCCCAGCAGCCCGAGGCCCCACGGTTCCAACCGCCATGATAATCGCAATAGCCGGCCGGGTCAAATTTCTTTTGCCGTATCTGTTTAGTCGAATGAAGCAAACCACGGATTTCACGGATAACACGGATATTTTGATACGCGCGCAATAAATAATGGCGCTAGCATCGTCTTCTCCGTGTAATCCGTGAAATCCGTGGTCAATTGCTTCCGACGGCTGAAGTGTTACCTTTTGCCAACCCGCGAGCAGCCCCCGGGGGCAGATTGACCCATCTTGCCCTCTTTCGGGCGGGGCGAGGGCATGCGGGGCCAGCTCCCACTTATTGACCCCCGGATAGTCAATAGATCGAGGACGAAGTCCAGTTCCCCGGCGGAACGCCCCTTGATCCGCGCATTGACCATGCAAGGGGTAATAGTTCCTTTTTGGAAAAGTCTCCCCTCTCCGGGCACCGAGCGAAGGTTGGTCGGCAGAGGGGATCGATTGCCAGCCGTTTTACGCGACGGGAACAGGCAGTTTGCCAAGAAACATTGCCCCGCGCGCGGTCGGCCTCGTATTGACCACCGGCTCGCCCCCGACTTATACTGACAGGTTGAGCCGAGAGAATATCTCTGATATGGGCACTTTGTTGAAATCCGTGTAAGCTTTCCGTTAACTTGAAAGATAGAAGGACAATCCAATGAAGAACCGTCGCGAGTTCCTGGCAGCAGTTGGCGCCGTTGGCGCCGGATCGATTTTCTTGGAGTCCGGCCGGAGTTCTGCCGCCGAGGGCAAGGGAAAGCTGGCCATCGACGGGGGAACCCCGGTGCGGAAGAATCGGCTCACCACCGGCGGGCCCTACGGGCCCCAGTTTTACGACGACGTCGAGAAGCAAGAACTCATCGATGTCATCGATTCGAAACGTCCTTTCCGCTGGTCGCGTGGTGAAGACTCAAAGGTCCTTCAGTTCGAGAAAGCCTTCGCGAAACACATCGGCGTGAAGCACGTCCTGGGCGTGACCTCGGGAACGACGGCCTGGTTCACCGCCATGGCGGCCCTGGAAGTCGGGCCCGGCGACGAAGTCATCCTGCCCGCCTGGACCTGGTACGCCGACTACGATGCGGTTGTCCTCTCGGGCGCCCTGCCGGTCTTCGTCGAGATCGATGAATCGTTCAGCATGGACCCGAGCGAACTTGAGGCGAAAATCACGCCCCGCACCAAGGTGATCGCACCCTCCCATCTTCAGGGAGGCGTGGCCAACATGGACGCGATCCTTGAAATCGCGCGTAAGCACAAGATCCGCGTGCTGGAAGATTGCGCCCAGTGCTGCGGAGGACAATACAAGGGTAAGTTCGTGGGAACGATGGGCGATATAGCCATCAACAGTTTCCAGCAGAGCAAGACCATCACCTCCGGTGACGGTGGTGCCGTTGTCACTAATGATCCGGAGCTCTTCGAGCGAGCCGTCCGCTTCCATGACGTCAGCGCCCTCCGCAAGAACTGGCTCGGTGGCGGCATGCTGGCGGGCTTCGCCTCGTGCAACTTCCGCATGAACGAGTTCACCGGCGCCGTCCTCAAGGCACAGGTGCAGAAACTCCCCACGATTTGCAAAGGCCTTCGCACCAGTGCACGCAAGGTCCGAGAGGGAATCGCCGACCTGCCAGGTCTGAAACTGCGGAAAACGCACGACGAGGACGGCGATTTGGGTATAACGGTCTACCTGGACCATGGTACCCGCAGGCAGCACGACCAGTTCCTGCGGGCGTTGCGGGCCGAGGGGTTCTCGGCCAGGGGGCCGGGCGGATCGGTCATCCTGCCGGCCAACGAGCGGGTTGAGAAAAAGGCCACCATTCACCCCGATTGGCCTTCCTTCACCAGCCCCCAGGGCAAGGCAATCCGTTACGGGAAAGAGACCTGCCCACGCACAATCGATATCCTCGGACGCCATGGCGGCGTGGACATGGGCCCCAAGTTCACCGATGAAGACACGCAGGACATCGTTACGGCCATCCGTAAGGTCTACACGGCAATGCACAAGGCGTAGATCTACCGGCTGATAGTTTTCGCGAACGCTTAAACGAAAAGTATGCCTCAATATTTAAGGGAACCAGAGCCATGAAAGACGACCTAACACGACGTACATTCGTCCGAACCGTGGCGGCAAGCTCCGCCGCATTGACCCTGGGAGCCGGCCGAGCGCCGAAAGCGTTTGCCGCCGCGGCCGACAAGCCGGCCCTGCTTGGCGGCACGCCCACGCACAAGGGCGGCTGGCCCAAATGGCCCCAATGGAACGAAGCTTGGGAGCCCGAAATCGTCGAGGTGTTGCGTAGTGGGAAATGGTGTAGCGGCGGCGGTAGCGGCAGTGGGAAGGTCGGGGATTTCGAGGACGCCTACGCGAAACTGATCGGCGCCAAGCGCTGCGTGGCCACCTCCTGCGGCACCACCGCCTTGATAACCGCTCTGCGCGCAGCGGGGGTGGATGCGGGCGACGAGGTAATCGTCTCCCCCTACACTTTTATCGCGACGTACAACGTGGTCCTGGCGCACAAGGCTCTGCCGGTCTTCGCCGACACGGATCCGGCCACGCTGACGATGGACCCGACCACGATCAAGAGTCGGATCACCGAACGCACCCGCGCCATCGTGCCGGTGCATATCTACGGCATGCCTTGCGACCTGGACCCGATCAAGGCGATCGCCAAGCAGCACAATCTGCCCGTCGTTGAGGA
>CAZDHN010000361.1:0-6948 GCA_964505115.1 uncultured Planctomycetaceae bacterium | reverse complement strand
CGCGCCCGGCATGGTATTGCCGAGCCCACGGATGGGTAAGGATCATGCACGGGCCGATCGGAGTCGAACCTTCACCCGCCATACCACGCACGGTCACGAACAGCGGTTTTGCCGTCGTTACACAATAAGTAAGACGGCAGCGCAATCTTCGACCGTGCGGCGTATAGGAAGGCCGACCGACGATCGATTTCACTTACACCTAGCGCGCCATGAGGGCGCAAAAGGAGTTCATCGGTGGACAATTTCGACAAGGAACTACAGGAATTGATCGCCAAGGGCAAGTCGCAAGGCTACCTGACCTACGACGAAGTAACCAACTACTTGCCCGACGAGGCCGTCGACCCGGAAAAACTTGATAACCTGCTAATCATGCTCGATGAGCTGGGCGTCGAACTGCTCAGCGAACCCCCGGAGCCCGACTTCTTCGAGGCTCCCCAAGCCGGTTCCAGCGATAAGATCGCCAGCGCCGAACCCGGCGTGCCGCTGGCGGAAGGCGAAGTCCGCAATGGGGCGGAAGCCCGACTGGCCGACCCCAGCGATCTTCCCAAGTGGAGCAACGACCCGATCCGCATGTACCTGACCCAAATGGCCGAGACTCCCCTCTTGACGAGGGAAGAAGAGATCACTTTGGCAAAAAAAATCGAGGTAACGCGGAAGCGGTTTCGACGAACGGTGGTCGGTTGTAGCCTGGCCCTGAAAAGCACGGTCAACACGCTGACCAAAGTCCACGGGGGAATTCTTCCCTTCGACCGGACGATCAAGGTCTCCTTGACCGAGCGGCTGACCAAGGAGCAGATCATGGCCCGAATGCCGCATAACCTGCGGACATTGGGGCAAATGATCGAAGGCAACCGGGAGGACTTCGGCCGGCTGATCAGCCGGCGGACCTCGCCGCAAGATCGCCGCGCCGCGCGCCGGCGCTTCATTCGCCGCCGTCGCAAGTCGCTAACGCTGGTCGAGGAACTCAGCCTGCGTACCCGGCGAATTCAGGCGATGATGCGGCAAATGGAGGATATCTCCGGCAGAATGGACGACCTTCGCGCCCGAATTCGGTCGCTGGCCGAAAAACCGGCCGCTCGGGACCAACGGGCCAATCTACGCCGCGAGCTTCGCGACCTGATGGTCCTCACGCAGGAAAGTCCTCGCAGTCTCCGCAAGCGGTGCCAGACGATGAAGCGTCAGCACCAGGACTACGAGCAGGTTAAACGGGATCTTTCCGGCGGCAATTTGCGGCTGGTGGTCTCGATCGCCAAAAAATACCGCAATCGGGGGTTGAGCTTCCTGGACCTCATCCAGGAAGGCAACACGGGGCTCATGAGAGCGGTCGACAAGTACGAATATCGCCGGGGATACAAGTTCTCAACCTACGCCACCTGGTGGATTCGTCAGGCAATTACCCGGGCGATAGCCGATCAGGCGCGTACGATCCGGATTCCCGTCCACATGATCGACGTGCTGAGCCGGCTGAAAAACACCTCAAAACGGCTCTTGCAGCAGTTGGGGCGCGAGCCGACAACCGAGGAAACGGCTCGGGCGGCCGATCTGACGGTGGACGAGACCCGGCGAGTGCTAAATATCGGCCGGCACCCCGTAAGCCTTGACCGGCCGGTCGGAGAAAGCGAAGATAGTAGCTTCGGGGAATTTATCGAAGACAGCGGTATCCCCAGACCTCACAAGGCAGCCGCCAATGGAATGCTTCGCGACAGAATCGAGTCGCTGCTCAAAACCCTCACCTACCGGGAGCGGGAGATCATCCGCCTCCGCTACGGCTTGGGTGACGGCTATACCTACACATTGGAGGAGGTCGGTCGTATCTTCAAAGTCACCCGGGAACGAGTGCGGCAAATCGAGGCCAAAGCGGTCCGAAAGCTGCAACATCCCGTCCGAAGCCAACAACTCGAAGGCTTCTTGGAGAAAGTCGCCTGATGATGCTCATGGTCCAACCGCCCTTGGGAGAAAGTCGCCAGTTGATGTCAAAGCTCCAACGATCCGTTGGAGCAAGTCGCGGGCCGACGCCACCGGGCGACGGTTCCGCGGAGCGCATCGCGAGCTGACGCGAGTCGTCAAGCCGCCGGTCGAAAGGCCGGCGGCTTTTTTTGTTTCCATCTCACCTTGTATCCATGCCTAGCTGAAAATGTCACCTGAACCAAACGTAACCACCGAGTCGCTACGCACCTTGCACCGAATCCATCGTCAGCTTTCCGACCTGAGGCAGCGGCTCGATCGCGGGCCGAAGCTGATCCACGCCCACCAAACCAACGTCGAGAACAACGAGAAGCTGTCGGCCAAGGCGAGCGATGAAACCAAGACGGCTCGCGTGGCGGCCGACAAAAAACAAGATCAACTCCAGGACGGCGAAACGAAAGTCAAGAAGCTGCGCGATCAATTGAACACCGCCAACAGCAACCGCGAGTACCAAGCGCTGAAGGAGCAGATTGCCGCCCATGAAATGACAAACAGCGTGTTGGCCGACGAGATACTGGAAGGCCTGGAAAAGATCGACCAACTCGTGGTCAAGGTATCCGAGGCCGAGGTGATTGTCGGCAAGGCTCGGCAAGAGGCCGAGAAGAACGCCGCCGAAGTCGGCCGGCAGAAACCGCTCCTTGAGGCCGATATCCAACGGCTGGAGGCGGAACTCAAAGAGGCGGAAACCGTTCTGCCCGATGATGTCCGCAACTTGTATCAACGCGTGGTCCAATCCAAAGGCGAGGATGCCCTATCGCCTATTGAGGGCGCGTTTTGCGGCGGCTGCTACCAGAAGATCCCCATCAACATGATTAACGAGTTGATGCTCCACCGACCCGTCTTCTGCAAAGCCTGCGGCCGGCTGCTCTACCTGCCCGAGAATCACACCTCCGCCGACGTATGATCTCCCAGACACAGTCGAGTAGGTCAGGCACCCCGTGCCTGACGATGCGGGCGAAGAAACGTCGGTTGAGGTTGTCAGGCTCGGGCACGGGGTGCCTGACCTACTGGCTGAATCTTTCCCCGTATGCCAATATCGGTTCGTGTCCCCGGAATCCCCCCGAAGGTCGCTCGATCGGCAGCGGGCAAGTAGAGGGCGCGTGCAAGAACCCGATCGGCCGACGGCTGAAACAAACGGGCGCTCGTTGGACATTCCGTCGTGTCAATCGCATGGGCCTGTTGTGCTGCCTCGTGTACAGCGACCATTGGAAAAGCTACTGGACCGCCACCTAACCCCTCATTGTCGGCCGCTGCGGGAAATTTTTTGTCGGATCAGATAAAACCCCGTAACTCCTTATGTCCCAACAGTTTACCACCACCACCGAGAGACGCGATGGTTATGCCAAAATCCGCGTGGAATTGCCTGGACGGCCACTTTCGTGTTGATATACTCAAATAAGTTTGGGGGTGCAATAATCCGTTACCGCACCCACCGCACATTGATCTGGAGAAGCACAATGACGATTCAGAAGTATTGTCCAGCCATGCTTGGAGTCCTGTTGGTGGCCATGGTTCCGGGGTTGTCTGCCGGGGCAATGATCTACGTCGATTTCAACGGTAGCCAGACCGCCACCGGATTGATCGGCGGTACGCCCGCAACTTGGAACGTCGTGACGAATTACGGCGTGCACGAGTTCGGTACGCTCAAAGACTCCGATGACCACGACACGAAAATCACCCTGGCTATTACCAAAGCCTTCGACTCGGATGGTAACGCGGGCGGAGTCTGGAACGATCAGGCCATCCCCTGGGGGGTTGACGCGGCAACAAACGATGTTTTCACTAGCGGCGTATCCGGGGCTGCCAATACGGCGGAGGTCGTGCTATCCCACCTGACTTCGGCACCGCTATACAATGTGTCGGTGATCGCCTCCCGTTTGACTTCCGGTAATAATTGAAGGGCAACATACAAAATCAACGGTACGCTGGCCGACGTGAACGGTCTGGATCTGTTCAACGCCCACAGTGACGGGTATGTCGCCCATCGGGTAATGGTTTGGGAAGAGATCGCTCCCAACGCAAGCGGCGAACTCCGCCTGTTCATCACACCCAAAGACGACAATTGCTTCGGCTATCTCGCCGCCATGCGGATCGAGGAGATACCCGAGCCGGCTGGCGCTCTGCTCCTATCCGTCGGCGGTTTGCTGCTGGGATGTCTACTTCGCCGTCGCCGAGCGGTCTGTTAGAATCTATTGACGTTTGCACGGCGAATGAACCGAGGCCGCGCCACGGAAGGGGACAGGTCCATGTTTTAGGCTTGCGTCTTCGGCAAAATGGACAATCAACCGGCCGAAAAATGGACCAGTCCCCAGCGGGAACGGTTGCGGCCGGGTCATTCTCCAGGCAAATACCAATAGACGCCGCACTTGTACGGTGGTGCCGGGAAGGCGAGGCTCCTGCCGAGCCGGCAGTGACGTGCCATCCCGAGTGCATGGCTCGGCGGGAGCCTCGCCCTCCCACCATTATCAACAGCGACTATTCAGATCATTAGCACGGTTCATCATGCATAATCCCCGACACGCGCGTATCGGCTGGCGGGGTTTTACACTGGTCGAGCTTTTGGTGGTAATCACCATCATCGGCATTCTGATTGCCTTGTTGCTGCCGGCCGTGCAGGCTGCCCGGGAGGCCGCCCGGCGAATGCAGTGCTCGAACAACCACAAGCAGATCGGACTGGCGCTGCACAACTACCACGCGTCGAACAATACGTTCCCGCCGGGCGCGTTTTTCGGGCTGTATCGCGGCTCGATCCTGATTCGGCTGTTGCCCTACATCGAGCAGCAGGCGTTGTACGACGAGTTCGATTTCAGCAAAAACACCGACACGCAGGCGGCGGCCAACGATCACCGGCTCGACAACACAATCGTGTCGACCTACGTTTGCCCCAGCGACAGCCTGGGGGGACGGCTGCCGGACAGCGGTCGGGGCGTGTCGAACTACACCGCCTCGCAGGGGCCCACGCCGCATCACGGTAACGACGCCTGCTGGTGCGACAATAACTGGAACAGCTATACACCGCCCCCGCAGGTCTATCAGACGAGCGTCTTCCACGGCCCCTTCACCCGCGAGCCAATCTCCACCCGCGTGGCCGACTGCGTTGACGGCCTGTCGAACACCATCTACTTCGGCGAGGTGCTGCCGCGTTGTTCGGCGCACATGAGCTGTGGCTGGGCCCGAACCAACAACGGGCAAGGGTTCGGTCACACCCACATCCCGCTCAACTACGACACCTGCCAGACGGAAGGCGACTTCTGTAATCAGAAGTGCAACTGGAGCACCGAGAAAGGTTTTCGCTCGCTGCACCCCGGCGGGGCCATGTTCCTCCTCGGCGACGGCTCCGTCCACTTCCTGCCCGAGACCATCGACCACTGGCTCTACCAGTACCTGGGCGACAAGGACGACGGCCAGGTGGCGCACGTGCCGTAGCGGAAGTGCCGTAGGTCAGGCACTCCGGAACTCCCTACTGTCCCCGGAACTCGCTGTGGAATTGAATCCCGTACGGGCCGCTTGTCGCTATTTTTCCCGTCGCAGGCGACGGGGCTAACGCAACTGGCATCCTATAACCACCCCTCAAACAGGATGTGACAAGGCCCTAGGCGGACCAGCCATCGGGCATTACGGCATCCTTGGGGACGACAAAGATACCGTCACGAATCATGCCGTGTTCGGTCTCCTCGGTCGAGACAAGCCCTCTCTCGTTGGTAATCCGCACGTTGCGGCCGATGTGGCAGTTCTTGTCGAGTATGGCGCCCTCGATCCGTGATCCGTCCCCAATACCTAGCGGCGGCCGGCCAATCGAGTCGTCGTCGGCCAGTTCGTCGGGTGTTTGGTAGAAATCGTTACCCATCAGAATCGAGTTGCGTATTACCACGTTGCGGCCGATTAGGCAGCGCAGGCCGATGACGCTGTTTTCGATAAGGGTCCCCTCGCCGATAATGCAGCCGTCGGCGATCAGGCTGCCGCGAACCGACACATCCTCCAATCGCGAGGGAGGCAGGAACCGGGCGCGGGAGTAGATCGGGGCTTCGGCCGACGCCAGGTCGAAGGGCGGGGCGTGGGCGGCCAACTTCAGGTTGGCGTCGAAAAACGACCTGATCGTGCCGATGTCTTCCCAATAACCGTCGCTCAGATGAACCTGAACGTGCCGGCTGCGAATCGAGGCGGGAAATATCTCCTTGCCGAAGTCCTCGTAATCGGTCTTCTCCAGTACGTCGACCAGCGCGTCACGGTTGAACAGGTAGATGCCCATGCTCGCCAGGCAATCGCGTCCCCGGCTCTCAACACCCTGCCGGTCGATCCAGTCGGGATCGGTGCGGACCATGGCCAGGTCCCTTTCCGTCATGGGCTTTTCCAGGAATCCGACCACGCGGCCGCCGTCGTCCAGTCGCATGATACCCAAGCCCGACGCCTCCTGGCTTGCCACCGGCACGGCGGAGATTGTCACGTCGGCGCCGGTCTCCCGGTGCGTTTCGATCATCTCCTTGAAATTCATTCGGTAGAGTTGATCGCCGGATAGGATCAGCACCTGTTCGATGCCCGGCTGCTGAATGGCGCGAAGGTTTTGCCGTACCGCGTCGGCCGTGCCCTGATACCAGTTGGTGTTGGAGATCGTCTGCTGGGCCGCCAGTATCTCCACAAAGCCGCCGTGGAACGAATCGAACGTATAGGTGCTACGGATGTGGCGGTGCAGGCTGACCGAGTTGAACTGGGTCAGCACGTATATCCGCCCCAGCCCGCTGTTGATGCAGTTGGACAAGGGAATGTCGATCAGGCGATATTTGCCCGCCACGGGCACGGCCGGCTTGGAGCGAAACTTGGTCAAGGGGTAGAGTCGCGTCCCGCGGCCGCCACCGAGTACCAAGGTAACTATCTTCTTCATGATGATATACCACGCACGGTCACAAATTGAGGTTCCGTATTACCGCGCTACTTCGACGACTTCGAGATGACGCCACCGGGCTTGCCCCGGTGGATTGGCGTTTG
>CAZDHN010000360.1:0-7010 GCA_964505115.1 uncultured Planctomycetaceae bacterium | reverse complement strand
TTAAGAGTGCCAGCGGGCTGGGTGTCCCGCTGGTGGCGGTCGGATTGTTCTACGACCAGGGCTATTTCAAGCAGCATTTGGATATCGAGGGTTACCAGAGCGAGGAATACCTCGATACCAAGGTGGAAAACCTGCCCATGGAGCCCGCCTGTAGCCCCGATGGCACGCCGATTACCGTCGAGATCCAGACACGAACCGGTTTGCTTCTGGCCAAGGTGTGGCTGATGCGTGTCGGTCGGGTGAACCTCTACCTGCTCGACTGCGACGTGGATGGCAACAGCCCGGAAGACCGTGAACTCACCTCGCGCCTTTACGGCGGCGACAACCGTACGCGAATTCGGCAAGAACTCGTTTGCGGTGTTGGTGGGATGCGGGCGTTGGCCATGTTGGGTATCACGCCGGGCGTCTACCACCTTAACGAGGGTCACAACGGCTTTGCCACGCTCGAGGCGATCCGGGAGCGGATGGCGGATGACGGGATGAATTTCGACGATGCCCTGCGCGACGTGGCCCAGCACACGGTATTCACCACTCATACCCCCGTTCCCGCCGGCCACGACCGCTTCGACAGATCGTTGGTCGAGGAGCACTTGGGACCTCTATGCGACGAACTCCACATCGGTCTCGACCAGTTAATGGGGCTCGGACGCGTCGAACCGCAAAACGATCACGAATCGTTCTGCATGACCGTCTTGGGGCTGAAGCTTTCGCGTCGGGCCAACGCGGTGAGCAACTTGCACGGCCAAGTCAGCCGGCGGATGTGGGCTTCGCTCTGGCCCTGGCGGGTCGAGGAGGAGATTCCCATCGGCCACATCACTAACGGCGTGCACATCTCCAGTTGGCTCGCCTACCAGATGCAGCAGCTCTACGACCGGCATTTCCCGGCCGATTGGGGAAACCGGATGGGTGAGCCCGAGGCCTGGCAAGGCATTCACGACGTCGACCCGGGCGAGCTCTGGGAAACCCACCACACGCTGAAGAATCTGCTCTTCTCGTTTGTCCGCCGTCGGGTGAGCCGCCAGTGCCGTCGCCGGGGCGAAAGTGACGAGGCGGTCGAGGCCGCGCGGAACATGCTCGACCCGAACATCTTGACCATCGGGTTCGGGCGTCGGTTCGCCACATACAAGCGGGCGGATCTGATCCTGACCGACGTTGAGCGCTTGGTCAGCATAGTCAACGACCCCGATCGACCGCTGCAAATCATCTTCGCCGGCAAGGCACACCCGGCCGATGAACCCGGCAAGCAATTGATTAAGAAGATTGCCAACCTGCGGCACGACCCCCGCTTTGCCGGCCGAATTGTCTTCGTGGAAGACTACGACATCAACGTCTGCCGGCACTTGATCCAGGGCGTGGACGTCTGGCTGAACAACCCGCGCCGACCCCTGGAGGCCTCCGGCACGAGTGGCCAAAAGGCGGTGCTCAACGGGGCGCTGAACCTTTCGGTGTTGGACGGTTGGTGGGCCGAAGCGTACGACGGGTCCAACGGATTCGGCATTGGCGTCGGTACCCATCACGTCGATGAGGGTATTACCGACGTCCGCGACAACGCCAGCCTCTACCAGACGCTCGAGGAGGAAGTGATTCCGCTCTACTACGAGCGCGACATCGACGGCCTGCCGCGCCGCTGGATCGAGCGGATGATGAACTCGATCAGTTCGCTGGCCTGGCGGTTCAGTGCCGACCGCATGGTTGCCGACTACGTGCTCCGCACATACCTGCCGGCGGCCGGCGGCGTGAGCTGTCACATGGAATACCACTAAGGCAACTCGCAATAAATAGTCTACCAGTAATGTGAAAGATTCGCCAAAGCATCTGCCCGAACATAAACGCCGCGATTTGCGTCGGCTGACCGAAACGATCCGCGAAATGTGTGACGACGTGGAGATGGTCGTCCTCTACGGCTCCTAATCTCCGAATCCGACCTACGTTACTTCGTCGGGCGGGTCGAACTGCTCATGTCCGAAACCGAATCGCGCTGCCAGGCGTTCCTGCGGGCGCTGCCCAATTAGAAGCGGAGGACGAACATAAGGCGGGAATCGCGTTTCTAGTTTGCAAACCTTGTTTCCACTGGGGCAAGCCCAGTGGGGGTAAGCACTTGTGCATGGCACCCAGTAAGCATTCGTCCAACCGGTGCGTGGTGATTCGACAATAGCCGCCAGCGGAAGCTGGCGGTTGGCCCGCACAACAGTTCCCATTGGACGGTGTGACCGAGCTGCAAGGCAACCGCCAGCTTCCGCTGGCGGCTATTACGGTGGGACGGAGTCCCGCTGGGGAGAACCCGAAAAGTTCGCGCGATTCCGAAGGTCCATTTGAGCTCCGACCGCGACCAACGGTCGCGGCTTTATGGGGATAGTCCGGCAGCCCCGTTGATTGACCATGCCCCAAATTCCGCATACTTGCGTCGCCCAACTCACCCCACCCGGCCGCGGCGCGGTGGCCACGTTGTTGGTCGAAGGGGCCGACGTGATCGACGTGCTGCAAGACTTCCTTCGCCTCAAGGGCGACCGGACGCTGGCCGATGTCGCCGGCGATCGCCCTATACTCGCGCATTGTTCCCTAAAAAGTGAACTGCAATCGGAGACCGTCGAGGAGGTCGTCGTTTGTCGCCGGTCGGCCGACTCGATCGAACTGCATTGTCATGGGGGATATGCCACCGTAGCGGCAATTCAGGGGGAGTTGGCCAAACGTGGTTGCCGGTCGATCGGTTGGCGCGATCGGCTGACCGGGTCCGGCCAAGACCCGATCGCCGCCGCCGCCCAGATCGCCCTGGCCGAAGCGCGGACCTTCAGAACCGCCTCCATCCTGCTGGATCAATACAAGGGCGCCCTACGCCGGGCGATAACGGCAATTCGCCAGGAGATCGCCTCGGCTGATCTCGCCTCGGCCGCCGGTGGTCTCGATCGGCTCTTGCAGCGGGGATCAGTCGGCAGACATCTGGTCGAGCCGTGGCTGGTAGTGCTGGCCGGACCACCCAACGCGGGCAAGAGCACCCTAGTCAACGCCCTGGTCGGTTACGATCGGGCAATCGTCCACCACGCGCCCGGTACCACCCGAGACGTGGTTACCGAGACGGCCGCAGTCGACGGTTGGCCGGTCCACCTCTCGGATACGGCCGGCTTGCGCGACGCCGACCATCCGCTGGAAACGGCCGGTATCAATCTGGCCAAGGAACAGCTTGCGGCCGCCGATCTGGTGATTTTGGTGTTCGATAGTTCCGTGGCCTGGTCTGACGACGATCGGCGGCTTCTCGATAGTTGGCCCGAAGCGTTGGTTATCCACAATAAGTGCGATCTACCCTTGGCGCCCGGTGAGCGACCATCGGGAATCGCCACAAGCGGGCTTCGGGGGGCGGGCATCGAGGAGTTGGTGGACGTGATTGCCCGTCGCCTGGTGCCGAATCAGCCGCCTCCCGGTGCGGCCGTTCCCTTCACGGCGGACCAACTGGCCGCACTGCAATCGGCCGCTGAATCCCTGGCCTCCGGCGACCCGCACGGTGCCATGTCCGTCCTGGACCGGATCTGAAATACAAAGCCGCGACCGGTGGTCGCGCTGGAAAGCAAGCATGCGCCTACAGCGTACAGAGTGATTCAACTATAGCCGCCAGCGGAAGCTGGCGGTTGGGGTTGGGGAACGAGACCGAGCCGCCACGCAACCGCCAGCTTCCGCTGGCGGCTATTGAAGCCAAAGTGGCGGTACGGTTGTGGTACGACGCAAAGCGTCGCAACGAGGTCTACAGGGGGGTATTTCCCACGAAAAGCCGACAAAAACCGGAAAAGAACAAAATCCGTCTAGACTTGGGCGACCAGATGCGGCTACACTACGCCGCCTGACACTGTGGTGCCAGGGGTTTTTCTTGTCTGGAATTCAAGGATTCAGGGTATCGGTCTTGGGGCCGTCGCGTGGCGAATCGAGTCATCCACGCGGATCGTGCTCCCAATACCCTGGTCTGCTCGGCGACGTTCAGGAGGGACGCACGATGCATTCAGGAGCCGTTCGGTACGTAGGGCCGGTATGCCTGGCGGGCATGTTGGCGGTTGCACTTGCACTAACGTCGGCAGCCAACGCCGACCAATTGACATCGAACGGGCCGACCGCAAAGCCGGTCGCCTCCGCCGAGAGAACCACAATTCCGCCGGACGCGCGATCCGCGCCGTCATCGACGGTCAAAATGAAAACCACTCCGGACGCCGAACTGTCGGTTCCCGGAGAATCGGTGACTGAAAAACCGGCCGCCGAAAAACCGGCCGCCGAAAAACCGGCCGCCGGGGAACCGCTCCAGCCGATCGCCGAACAGCAGCCGGGTGGTCCCGTCGAAATCGACGCGGCCAGCTTCAAGGGCGTAACGCCCGGCGTTACCACGGTGGCCGAACTGGAGAAGGGTTGGGGCGCGCCCAAGGAAATCAGCCGCGTGGACGGAACGCCCGTGCATCTGTACTCGGTCGAACCGTTCGAGCGGGTCGAGGTGTCGCTCTTCGAGGATAAGGTCATCTCGATCGTGATCCGCTTGCAGAAGGCGTTTCCCGCCAACGCGGTCGCCCAACAGTTGAAGTTGGGTAACATTCGTCGGGTGATGGTCTCCGACGAGATGGGACAGGTTCTCGGCCAGGCATTCCCGGAACGGGGAGTCTTGTTCGCCTTCGAGCCGGCCAAGGAGCCGGGTAAGACGACCGGCCTGGTCTCGCAAATCATCCTTGAACCGATAGACGCCGAACCGTTCGTGCTTCGGGCGGAAACCAATCTGGACAGCCAATTCGAACAGAGCCTTGCCGATCTCGACGCGGCACTGAAGCTCAGGCCCACTTATGCCCGAGCACACTGGTTGCGAGCCCGCGTGCTCTCGGCCATGGGCAAATTGAACGCGGCCCTGGCGGCCAGCGCTCAGGCGGTGCAACGTGAAGGCGGCCATCCGAATTATCACATCACGCACGCGCAGATACTCGGTCAGGCGGGCCGTTACGACGAGGCGACCGAGCAGGCTCAAAAAGCGATCGAAATGAGCGAGCGGCGGCCGCACGTCAGAGCCCGGGCACTATGCCTGCTGGGCGATCTGGCCGGCGCCAGCCCAAAGCACGACTACAAGAAGGCCATTCAGTACCACATGGAGGCGATCAAGGCGGCCGATCCGTTGGCGGCCGATCCGCATCCGGCCATCCGCCTGGCGGCCAAGGAAGTGCTCATCGACGCACACTTGGGTACCGCCGGCGACGTCGCCTGGGGCAATTGGAAGAAGAAAGATGTCGCCGTGCCCAGGTGGCTTCAGCGGGCTTCCGAATTCGCCGACGATCTGATCGAAAACGAAGGTGCTAGCGAGGAACATCGTTTCCGGGTAGCCACGCTTGCTTTGGCGGCTTGCGTGGGCGCTCGCGGCACTGTCGATCCGACCGAATGGGGCAAGAAGGCCGTTAGCGTCGGAGGCCAATTGGCCGACGCGGCGAGCGGTCCTTCCCAGAAGGGGCAGGTCCAATGGGAACTGGCCATGGCACTGTACGACGCGCTGCAAGTATGCCAAATGCGCGACGATCACGACTCGGCGCTCCGCTTCGCTCAGCAGGCAATCGACCTTCTGGCGGAAAATAACGGGGACACACGGGAGGTCCCGGCCCGCGGTTATCTGTTGGGCCGGCTCTGCTTCCGCCTGGGAGCCATTCACGCTCAGACGAAAGACGACCACAAGACGGCCGTCACCTGGTTCGACAAGGCTACCCCGCTGCTTTCCAAACCGCTGCCGTCGGGCGCGGAAGCCGAGTTGGGACGCCACGGCGAGACGTTCGTCAGCATGGGCGTTTCCTACTGGGAGATCGGCGACAAAGACAACGCCCTGCTATTGACCCGTCAGGGGATCGCCCTGATCGAGAGGGCCGTGAAAAGCGGCTCGACCGACCAGTTGAGTCTCGAAGTCCCTTACAGCAACCTGGCCACCATGCATCAACAACTCGGCCAGGACGCCGCCGCGCAAGAGTTCATCCAGAAGGCCGACAGAGCCAAGGGCACCAAGATGCGCTAAGGGGCCGTTGGAGAAGTCGGTTGCCGACGATTTGGGTGCCACTGCTGGCTTGTCCAGCAGTGTCTTTGCCTGGTTTCTGCTTCGCACTGCTGGACAAGCCAGCAGTGGCACCCTTGTTCAACGGGCTTAACAAACCCGGTCTCCTGCATCACCCGTTTTTCACGCGGTCTCTTCCGACAAAGCCACATGCTGCGCCTTCTGCTTCTCTTCACGCTTGTCCCGCTCACCGAGCTTGTCCTACTGCTCTGGTTGGCCGACAAGACCTCCTGGTGGTTTACGCTCTGGCTGGTAATTTTTACGGGCGTGCTGGGGGCTTGGCTGGCGCGACGCGAGGGATTGCGCTGCTGGCTGGAGATTCAAAAGAGGATCGACCGGGGAGAGTTGCCCACCGATTCGCTCCTGGAGGGCGTGATGATCCTGGTGGCCGGGGCCGTTCTGGTCACGCCCGGCGTGTTGACCGACATTCTGGGTTTCTCCCTGCTGGTGCCGCCGTTTCGCCGGATAGTCCGCCGCTGGCTGGCACGCCGCATTACCACCCGAGTGGCCATGCACCATCCGGGCAACTGGCCCAACCCGGCCGAACCGGACGGAATCGTCGACGTTCAGGTAATCGACGTAAAACCGAACAAGCCGGCCGAGCCGGGCAACTCCGACTAGGCGTGAAGAGTTGATGCTCGGGGGTTTAATGGGTAAACTCAAGTAAGGCTTCACCTCGTGGCGTTCGGGCATTTATCCGAGCCGCGACGTCCTCGCCGCGGGTTATGAGGCCGCGCTAGTACCCGCCGCTAAGGGTGCCACTGCTGGCTTGCCCAGCAGTGCGAAGTATACTCGCCGCTGGGACACTGCTGGGCAAGCCAGCAGTCTGCTGCTGCTTTGGGCTTAGGAAGCGCCCCGCATCAGCAGCCTGTTCATAACTTTGGAGCTACTATAAGTGGCACCCGCGTTCCACCCGGCAAAGCCAGCGATTTTTTCGGCAAGCTTAATTGGACGCTAGCACATGTGA
>CAZDHN010000359.1:0-7027 GCA_964505115.1 uncultured Planctomycetaceae bacterium | reverse complement strand
ACACATCGTCAAGTATAGACTGAATGATGCGACACGCACCGCATGTTTATCGATGTCCACGCCAAAGAGATTCTTTTCCAGAAGCTTCTTCAGGAGCCCTGTCGAGGGCTTCTCTCCGGGATGAGCATTCTTCCAGCGTTGGATTAGCCGCTGGTATGCCTTGACCAAGAATATTCCCGATCCGCAGGCCGGATCCAATATCTTGAGATCCCACTTCTTCTCCCCCCAGGGCAATACCTCGTCGAGCATGAAATCGACCAAGTACCCCGGCGTGTAGTGCGCGCCTTTGGTGGTGACGAACTCCTCGTAGATGCTGCTGATGAACTCCAATGGGATCACGTCAAAGGAGTAGTGTCGCCACAATACTCTTTGCTTACCGAGCAATCTGCCGCTGACGAAGTCGGCCAACGTTTGTAGATGCTTGTGCTTGACCTGCCGCATCTCTTTTTGCCACTCGCCCTCACGCTCCTCTGGCGTGCGGCCCTTGCCGGGAAAAAGATCGCCGTTGAACTTGTCGTTGAGCCAACGGAAGAACTTGTATGCTTCGTTATAATCCCCAAGGATGGAGCCCAACTCCTCATGCGACTGAGCCAAATGCCCTTGCTCATGGAGACGAGACAGTAGGGCGGGATTGATGGCCGCTCGGCCATCTGAATCCTTGCGATCGAAAAGGAACTGGCTGAACACTACCCGGGCTAACAGGTCGTGAATCCTGTCCTTGTCAAGGCGCTGGTCCTCCAACTCCTTGCGAACGGACGTCAGTTGTTCGAGCAAGACGCGGTCGGCTCGACCATCGCGGCGAAAGCGGCCCGGAAACCGCCGGTAGAAATCTCCCGACGCTAGACGGACCCAATGCAAAGCATGTTCTGCTTGTTGGGATGGACTGAGTTCGCGGGTCAAATCGAGCCGCGCCTCGTCGATCTCAGCGCTGTTACCCAGCACACCCGGCAACCCCCGCTTGGTGGCGGGCGGCTCACAGCATGTCCAGGTTCGAACCTGATGTGGCTCAACGGTGACAAGCAGCGGCGAGCGAACAAAGTTCCACGCCAACCCGTGGCAATCGGCGAGGGTCGCATCCGAAACCCCTCGCGCGAACTCGCACACCACGGCAAGCGGCGCCTCGGTACGATCCGAGTCCGGGTTCTTGGTGAGAATCCCGACGTGAACGTCAACAGAACCACCGGAGGGTCCGCGAAGGGCTCCTTCGATCTTCTCCCGGGCCAGTTTCGCGAGTACGGCCGGGCCGGCTCCCCGCGGAGATAAGATATCTGCCTGGGTCGGCCATCTCATCTGTTGGCGGAGTTGGTCAAGCGACATAAGTCGTTATCAAATAGTGGTTTACGGGAACGACAACGGTGCCCGGCTGCCCTCGCCGTAGTATACCTGCTGGGCGATGATGGGGCCATGGGGGTTGCAGGCACGCGTGAGCCTGGCCGTTAGTGACAAGCGAGCGTCTTACCTGCCCGGGTCGCTTTCCAGCACGGGAAGCGCGAAGGGGGCGAAGTGGGCGATGATGCCGAAGCGGATGCCGCGCTGCTCGGGCTTGCAGTTCCGCAGCCCGGCACGAAAACCCTCGCGAAGCACGCGCAGATGCTCGCGGTTGCCGGTCAGTGACGCCTCGTAGGCCATCGCCTCGGCCGATAGCAGCAGGAGCGAATGGCTAACGTGCGTCAATGGGCAGGCCGTGTAGCGGAACCCGTCTTGCTCCTCGTCCCAGCACTCGCGGATCATCTGGTCGATGCCGACGCCGATCGCCCGAAGTACCTCCGGGTTGCCCGTGTGGCGGTGGTAGCGTGCCAGTGCGCAACAGGTCATCCCTTCCATGAAGGGCACGTTCCCTTCGCAGTTGGTGTCGACATGATGGCAGTGGCCGGTGCCGGGCTTCTTCCCCTTGGCCAGCTTGACGACCCAGCCGCGATCCCAGTCAATTTCCTTCTTGAGTACCTCCCAGTTCTTCGTGGCCGCGTCGAGATACTTCTTGTCGCCGGTGGCCTCGTAGGCGGCCAGAACCAGGATCATCGGCCAACCGATCGCGCGGATGTGGTCGCCGTACGGGGTCGGGCACTGGGCGACCATGGTGTCGGCCGCCATCAGGGCAACATCCCGGGCTTGGCGGTCGCCGGTTAGATAATAGTTGATCAGGTCGCCGCCGATCCAAACGTGCCCGAGGTTCTGGTTCCAACCGCGCTGATAAGTATTGCTGGCCGGCAGCGGCGCGTCGTAATAGTATCCGCCCGTGTGACCCACGCTGTGTGCCCAAATCTCGCCGACGCGGGGTGCCCGTTTGAGCTTGGGGTCGCTGGCGTGAATCACGTCGACGTCGACATGATGCCTTGACGCCTGTTCGCCCCGCAGGAAGAACCGCCGGTCGCCCGTGCGAAGGTACTGGATGAACATGCAGTACATCAGGTCGTATTCGAGGTTCCCCCAGTTAACGCCCCGTTCGCCCCACCAGTCGCCATAGTTAAGCATGCCGTAGTATCGCTTCCGATCGCGCGTCTCCAGGTGCGTTTTCAGGGCGCGGTCCATCCAGGAGTCGTAGCCGAAATACTTGGTTGGATCGGCCGGAGGAAACTCGCCCAACGCCTTGGTCGACGAAACATACTGGGGCGAACAGGTGGCCAGCAACGGGTCCTCGGCCATGCGGAAAAACTGGGTCAACTTCTCCGCGTTCGCGGCGCCCGAGAAGAACGTTACCCAAAGCTCATGCGTTCGGGCGGCGCCGATCTTGAACGTAAAGACGCCGTCGCGCAGGTAGTAGTAAAGCTTGACCTCTTCAAGAAGCGGCTTGCCGTCGTACAGGCCCTTGGGGAACTGAGGGCAGATGCCGACCTTGAGCCGGCCGTCGGCCAGTTCGAGGCTCTTGGGCCAGTTCTGCCAGAACTCGCGAACGCCGACCGCCAGGCCGCCACGCGTGCCGTCGATTGCCGCCCAACCGCTCGCTCGGTCGCCGGCCGGCTTGCCGTCAAGCTCGTAGTGCGCCTCGTCTAACTGGAACACCCGTCCGCCCGCCGCCTGCTTGCCATCGAGGATTCCGCCCGATTTGGCTTCACCGGTCGGCGCGAAGACCAATTCGAGCGAGTCGACCGACGACATCCACTGGCCCGGATTGTCGTTCATGAAGGTGTATTGGAAGCGGACGAACGGCTGGCCGCGAAAGGCGTGCATGCGAACCGTGTAGCGGAACATTTGTCCGTCGCTGTCGGCGTGATGCCCGTCGACTCGCACGCAAGCCCGCAAAGGGCCAGCCTGCTCGACGGTCATTTTGGCCTCGCTCAAATCGGCCCGAAACGAGCGGCCGTCGGGCGTGGCGAGCACGATCCCAGCCCCGTCGGGCCCGGTGATTCGTTCGTCGTCGGCGAATTTCCCGTCGCCGTCGGCATCGAGCCAGACGGCATCCAGCAGGCGGAACGAGTTGGGCGAAAGCACCAGCCGCGCTGGACCCGTGTCGATCTGCACGACACCCTGCTTGTTCTCGACCCGAACCGGCCGGTCGACGGGCCACTTGACGGGCGCGCGCTTGGTATCCTTGCCGTAGCGGAGCAGGAAAGTTTTCTTCTCGCCCGCCGCCAGGTCGGCTTGGAAATCGAGCAAGAGCCATCGCACCGAGCCGTCGAGCCAGCGGGCAAGGACCTCGGTTTGCAGCGGAAGTTGCTTGCCGTCGGCCGAGAAGAGGGCCGTGTCGGCCGTCTCTTTCAGTTCGCCTTTTGCCAGCGGAATACCCGACGTGACGGGCCAGCCGACTCGCCCGACGCCGCTCGGCTCCTCGACGGTCAGCTTAACTTCGGCGGCTTCCACCGCGGTTACCAGCGCCATCAGTCCGATTATCGCCAGGGGTATTCGTCGCATGGTTGCTTGCTCCTCTGGTGGGAAAGACTCGGGGTGGATTGTCGCACCCTACCAGTTGAAGGTTGCCAGGTCAAGAACTCGGCCGCCGGGCCGGATTGCGCCAAATTCACGCCGCGCTCTTGTTCCACCCCGCCGACGTTGCTATCTTGCGGGTTCAATCGCGGCGCCGGGTGCCACTGCTAGCTTGACCAGCAGTGCCTTTGCGGCGGTTGTGCTTCGCACTGCTGGACAAGCCAGCAGTGGCACCCGGCGGGTTCGACAGAGCCGCGGCGGGTAAGGAACGTACTCATCACGCTCCGCGTGATGCAGCTTCATCACGCGGAGCGTGATGAGTACGATACGAATTGAAAATACAACACGGGAGAATACACCATGCGGATGTTGTCGGCGTTATGTTTGAACTGCTTGCTCACCGCCGCGCTTGTGGCCGCGGTGCAAGGCACGCCAAAGAAACCCTACGTCGACCTGCCCGACGACAAGCCGCGCGAGCAGGTCGAGCCAATTTTGCAGAGTCCCGGCCAGTATGAAATTCAAATGGGAGGCATGATCGACGGAGCAATGACGCGGATGCCTATCGGCTACGCGGCTTTCGTGCAGGGTTGGCAGCCGAACCGCTCGGTGCTGATCGAGAACGTCGGCACAAGCAACGTCGAGAACCCTCGGATCACGGTTGGCGGCAAGCGAAACTGGCACACCGTCGATGGGATGGTGGCCGAGGCGACTCGCGGATACACCACGCCGGCCGATCGAGCCCGGGCGATCTGGGAGTTTCGCCGGCGGAACCGCTTTCACGCCTGCACCTGGGACGCCGAATGCAGCGACGCGATCAAGTCGCTCAATGTGTACGGCTATACGCTTTGCGGAAACGAAGCCCACGCTATTCGCGACCTTTGGCGCGCGGCCGGCTTGACCACGCGGCACGGCTACCCGATAGGGCACTGCATCTGTGAGGTCCGTTACGACGGGGCCTTCCACCTGCTCGATGCCGACGAGCACGTCATCTGCCTCAAGCGGGACAACAAAACAATCGCCTCGGCCGCCGAGATGGTTCGCGACCACGACCTGATCAAGCGGACGCACACTTACGGCATCGGCCGGGCCGAGGGCCGGAAGACCGACGAGTTCTCCGCCTCGCTCTACGTTCACGAGGGCAAGCGGGAGGGCGACTATTCGAATAGCACCCACCACGCCATGGACCTGACGCTCAGGCCGGGCGAATCGATCGAGTACCGCTGGGACCACATCGGCAAAGATTATTCGGCCGGCAAGACACCCAAGAAGGGCGAACCTTCGCGCGACGGGCTGGGGACCCTGGCCCGATTCGGCAAGACGGCCTACGACAACCTCCGCAACGGCAAGCTCCGCTACCGGCCCGACCTGACAGCCGACTCGGGATTGGCCGGGGCCGAGTCGGTCGAGAACGTCGCTCACAACACCGGGTCGGGAACGCTTCGACCCAAAACCACAACCGCCGACAAGCCGGCCATGGTCACCTGGCGACTGGCCAGCCCGTACGTCTTTGTGGGCGGAAAAGCGAACGCCGCCGTGCGGCTCGGCAAGGAAGCGTCGGCCCAGTGGGAATTCTCGACCGACCAACAGACGTGGCAAACGCTCGCTTCGCTGAAGCAACCGGGCGAGGCCGCGCTGGAAGTGTCGTTGGACGAGGTCGTCTCGCCACGCGGCAAGCCTAACTATTGTTTCTGGCTGCGGTTGGTTTTGCAGGGCGATGCAACGGCGGAAAAGGTCGCCTTCGATAACGACATCCAAATGGCGCCGCTCTCGCTACCGGAACTCGAGTTGGGCACGAACCGGATCGTCTATACCGATTCAAACGAAGGCGACCGGCGCGTGCGCATCACGCATCGCTGGATGCAGCGCACCGCCTGGCACCCGCCGGCGCCGCCCGCCGAAGCCGTCAGCCCGAAGGACGGAGAAACCGTCTCGGGCTCTCGGCTGACGTTCCGCTGGAGCCCGGCCAGCGACCCGGACGGCGACAAAATCGTCGATTATCATTTCGAGCTATCCGAGCATGCCGAGATGCGTTGGCCGCTGTCGCCCAACTTCGAGAAGCTCATTTCGCTTACCCCGTCCAAGGGCACCCTCTCCAAGGGTAACGTCGAGTGGACGGTTCCCTGCACGGGGCTCTTGAATCCGCAAACATATTACTGGCGGGTAAGGGCGCTCGATGCGACCGGCGTTTGGGGGCCGTGGAGCCGGACATTCAAGTTCGCGGTCAAGACGCCCTGCGTTCCGCTCGACTTGCGGCTGGAGCCGGCCACCGGCGACGGATTGGTGCTCCACTGGCGGCCCAACCCGGCGGGCGAACGGCCGGTGAGTTACAAGGTGTACGGCAGCAACGAGCGGGGGTTCTCGGCAAGCGACAGCGAGTACCTTGTTTTCCGAGGCAAGGGGTTCGTCAAGACGATGGACCAGTACACCGGCAAGCCGTCCGGAGCGGCCGACGCCGGAATGGTCAAAACGCCGGCCAATCTGGTAGGCACAACGTCTGAAACCCGGATGCAAGTGGTGGGTCCCGCGCTGGCGGCGCCGAACACGAACAGGGCCTTTTATCGCGTGGTTGCGGTGGACGCGGCGGGGAACGAAAGCGGACCGTCCGACTACGTCGCGGTGCCGCGCCCATTCGTGGCGAACCGGCCGGTGACAAACGCCTTGGCGGGCAAGCCGTATCACTACCAGCCGCAAGTGATCCGCTCGATCGGCGACCTTCGCTGCCGCCGGAGCAAAAGCTCGTCGTACAACGCGGCCTTTTGGGATCGCGACGAACTCAGCTTCGCCGCCAAGGGACTGCCGGCCGGGCTGGCCGTCAATCCGAAAACCGGCCAAGTGTCGGGCATCCCCACCGCCGCCGGCAGCTTCGACGTGGTCCTCTCCGTGACCGACCAGTCGGGCAACAGCCAGAACGTCGCCTGGCGGTTGACGGTGAAGTAAGCGCCGTACTCATCACGCTCTGCGTGATGTAGGTTCGTCACGCGGAGCGTGACGAGTACACTGTCTACTTGCCGGCTTCCTTGCGGAAGACGATGCCTTGGTCGACTTCCTTGAAACCCAACTTGCGATACAGGCCGACGCCGGCCGTGTTGTATTGCATTGTTTGGACCTCGACCGAGGCGATGTTCTGGCGCGACCTCGGCGGGCGGATCACAAAACGACATGGAGT
>CAZDHN010000358.1:0-7033 GCA_964505115.1 uncultured Planctomycetaceae bacterium | reverse complement strand
AAAAGCGCGAAACAGAACCAGCGTAATAATGGATTCCACATATCTCCACATTTTCGGGAGCCCAGGGCGAGGCTCCCGCCGAGCCGAATGGAGCAGCATCTCTACCCCGTTTCCCGGCTCCGAAGGGAGCCTCGCCCTCCCATTCCGTGGCTTCGCGGTTCTCTCCGCTATTGATAGAATCGCCTTCCGGGGCCTATACTTTAGATTCCTAGCCCGCACCCTACACGTTGATGACGATGTTTGAGGCTATTATTGACCCTTGCATAGCCAATGACCGAGGGCGAAGACCGGTTCCCCGGTGGAACCCTCTGGATCAGCGCATTGACTATGCAAAGATCAATAGTACCGCGTCCTTCGGGTGGTTTCCCGTGCGTCCTCTGTATCGGCGCCGCGCCCTTTGGGCCAGAAAAATCAGGTAATTCGAGGAACATGCTCACAGTTACACTGCCCGACGGAAACAATCTTGAGTATTCCCGCCCCGTTCGACCCATCGACATCGCAGCCGACATCGGCCCCGGACTGGCCAAGGCGACGCTCGCCGCCGAAGTTGACGGCCAACTGGTCGGGGCCGATTTCCTCCTGCCCGAGCAGGGGAAGATCTCAATACGGCTGATCACGAAAAAGGACCCCGAGGCCCTGGGGGTGCTGCGTCATTCGTGTGCTCACGTAATGGCCCGGGCGGTGATGCGGCTGTTCGAGGGCGTGCAACTTGCTTTCGGACCGAATGTCGACAACGGGTTCTATTACGACATCCGCTCGGAAGATCCGATCTCGGAGGCCGATTTCCCCAAGATCGAGGCCGAAATGGCCCGGATCATCAAGGAGGACGAGCCGCTGGAGCGTCTGGAAGAGCCGCGCGAGCGGGCGATCCGGCTCTGCAATGACTTGGGCCAGACGCTCAAGGTCGAGCATATCGAAGAGGGGCTGGCCGAGGAGCAGACGCTATCGTTCTATCGCCAGGGTGAGTTTATCGACTTGTGCCGCGGCCCGCATCTGCCCAGCCCTCGGGCGATTGGCGCCTTCAAATTGCTCTCGGTTGCCGGGGCCTACTGGAAGGGCGACGCCTCGCGCGAGCAGTTGCAGCGGATATACGGCACGGCCTGGTTCAACAAGAAGGACTTGGCCCAGTACCTCGAGCAGTTGGAAGAGGCCAAGCGTCGCGATCACCGGGTGTTGGGCAAGCGGCTCGAGCTATTCCTCATCGACCCAATGGTCGGCTCCGGGCTCGTCATGTGGTTGCCCAAGGGCGCGGTAATCCGCCGGCAATTAGAGAACTTCATCTTCGACGAATTGGTCAAGCGGGGATACCAGCCGGTCTACACTCCGGCGATAGGCCGGGTCGAGTTGTACGAGACGTCGGGTCATTATCCCTACTATTCGGAAAGCCAGTTTCCCCCGATCGAGATGGCCGACGGCGACCGCTTCCTGCTGCGGCCGATGAACTGTCCACACCATATTGTCATCTACCAGTCGAAACCGCGGAGCTATCGAGACTTGCCCCTGCGGCTGGCCGAATTGGGGCTGGTACACCGCTTCGAGCAATCGGGCGAGTTGAGCGGCATGACGCGGGTGCGGGGCTTCACGCAGGACGACGCGCATATCTTCTGCACCGAGGATCAGGTGGCCGACGAGTTCCGCGGCTGCATGGAGATGACGCAGTACCTGTTCAAAACACTGGGGCTGGAAGACTATCGCGTGCGGCTAAGTTTCCACGATCCGGCCAGCGACAAGTACGTTGGCGACCCCGACGTATGGAATCGGGCCGAGGCCGCTTTGGAGAAGGTCTGCCGCGAGATGGGCCTCCCCAACCTGGAAATCGAGATTGGCGAAGCGGCATTTTACGGTCCCAAGGCCGACTTCGTGGCCAACGATTGCATCGGCCGCGAGTGGCAGTTGGGAACCGTGCAGTTGGATTACAACCTCCCCAGCCCCGACCGCTTCGCACTGGAGTACATCGGCGCCGACAACCGGCCGCATCAGCCGGTGATGATCCACCGCGCGCCGCTGGGGTCGATGGAACGCTTCGTCGGCATGTTGATCGAACACTTTGCGGGCGCCTTCCCCCTGTGGCTGGCGCCCGAGCAGGTTCGCGTGCTGGTGGTCAGCCAGAAATTCGAGGACTACGGGCGGCAGGTCGAGCAGGAGTTGTTGAAGGCGGGCCTGCGAGTGTCGGGCGACTACCGGTCGGAGAAGATCGGGGCCAAGATCCGCGACGCCCAGTTGGAGTTGATTCCTTACATGCTGATCGTTGGCGGGCGGGAAATGGAGCAGGGCAACGTCTCCGTGCGAGACCGCCTGGAAGGCGACCTGGGCCCCATGACCATCGAGCAGACGTTGGAGAAACTAAACGCCGAAATCGAGGCCAAGACGGTCCGCTAGGTTACTTGGCTTTCGGAAAGCCGTGCCGGAAAGCTTCCCAAGGGTGGGGTTATTTGCGGAAAATATCGAAAATTCCGGCGCTTTGGCCAGACAGCGGTTGACAGGCCGTGGTTGCTTGAAAATACTCGTATAAGCGTCGTTAGGTAGGCTGGACCCCGGGTATCAACTCGGGGGGACCGGTCGAAGACAGAATCATCAATATGGAGTGCCTATGGGAAGGTGGAAGACACCGACCGTCGAGCCGAACAGACAGCGGATCAATGATCAGATCCGATCCTCCTCCGTTCGGGTTGTGTCGTCTGAAGGAGAGCAATTGGGCGTCCTGCCAATTGAGCAGGCCATGGAAGAGGCTCGCAAGGTCGGTTTGGACCTGGTCGAAGTGGCGCCGACCGAGGAGCCTCCCGTCTGCCGTATCATGGACTACGGCAAGTACAAATACCAGCAAAAGAAGCGGCAACACCGAACGCACACGCATCAGGTCAAGATCAAGGAAATTCGGGTACGTCCGAAGACGGGCGTGCACGACATCACGGTCAAGGTGAACCGCGCCCGCGACTTCCTTGAACACAAGGACAAAGTGCTCATTTCGGTGATTTTCCGAGGCCGCGAGATGGCCCACGTCGAGGAAGGTCGCCGGGTCATCAACGAGATCCTCGCACAACTGGAAGAGGTTTCACGGGTCGAATCGCCGCCGATGCAGCAAGGCCGCCGCATAGCCTGCACGTTGGCGCCCAAGTAGTCGCCCTCGTGGTAGCTGAATTCGCAAGAATTCAGAAGGGTCTACCCTCACGGGCTGAATTTTTGTGAATTCAGCTACAAGGTCTTCCCTACGCCGGCCATAGGAGGGCTTCGGGAGAGGCTACGCTCTCCTGGAGGATGATATCGCACCTTGCCTCCGGGGGGTGTCACGCTGATTTCCTGTCCTTCGGCTCGCTTTTCTGCCGATCCCCTTGTTTCAAGGGCGCCGGACGGTTTATAATAACGGGTCTTGCAAAATTCCAGTGCTCCACAGGTGCGGTGTCCCATCGGATATCGGGCCGGGCGCAAATAGTCAATATAGCTCTGAAGGGGCACTAGCCTCATTTGCTAGTGCGATTGTAATCATGCCGAAGCAGAAAACCCATAAGGGTACGAAGAAGCGTTTCCGTTTGACGGGCAAGGGCAAGGCCAGCCACCGGCAGAGCGGCACCAGCCACCTGGCGGGTCGGATGAGCCATAAGCGCAAGCGAAACTTGCGCGGCACGGCGACCGTCGTGGAGGGCGAGGCGAAGAAGATTCGCGAAGCCCTCTGCGGAAACAGCTACTAATCGTCCGTCAGTAGCTGAATTCGCTTGGGTGCCACTGCTGGCTTGCCCAGCAGTGCAAAGCACAAATAGCCACGCTACACTGCTGGACAAGCCAGCAGTGGCACCCGCAAAACGCTCTGCAAGAGTGTAGAAACAGTACCAGGCTGTCGTGCGGAACGGGCAACAACGCTTTCCTCCTGACGAGGAGAGGGCCTTGATTCCGTTGAATATGTAAGAAGCGAAGAAGGATTCCCCATGCGTACAACCACGGGTCCCGCCCGACACCGGGCGAAGAAACGTCTTTTCAAGCGCACAAAAGGTTTTCGCGGCGGTCGCAGCAACCTGCTGCGGACAGCCAAGGAGACCCTGCTCCGGGCCGACGCTTACGCTTACCGCGACCGGCGGACGCGACGTCGCGAATTCCGCAAGCTGTGGATCATCCGTATCAACGCGGCGGTTCGCCAGCATGGGATGCGTTACAGCCTGTTTGTCAACGGCCTGAAGAAGGCCCGGATCGAGTTGGACCGAAAGATGCTCGCCGAACTGGCCGTGCATGACGCCGAGGCCTTCGGCCAAATCGTCGAGCAGGTCAAAGAAGTCCTGCAAGCCGCCTGATCGGCTCTCCCGTGCTCCGGTCGACTATCGCACGCGGTTGTGGCATGGCTGATATAAAGCCGCGACCGTTGGTCGCGCTGAGAGTTTCGCAATACCGTGCGCGACCAACGATCGCGGCTTTATAGGTGTCGCGTTGCCGCAACCCCAGTAGGCTTTCCGATGGCGCTTAGCGAATTCCTGGCCGAATTGGATGAACTGCTCGCCCAGGGCATGGCCGCTTTGGAGTCGGTCGACGACAAGGAGACCTTTGAGGCGGCCCGGGTAGAGTTTCTCGGTGCCAAGAGCGGCCGCCTCAAGCAGGTTCAAAAGGGCCTGGGCAAGGTAAGCAAGGTAGACAAGCCGGTGGCCGGCAAACGCTTTAACGAGGTCAAGGTCCAACTCGAAGCCGCCCTAAAGCAGGCTGCCGAAGCGTTGGCCGGCGCCAAGGGGCCCAGTTTTATTTCGGGCTCCGCTTCGTTTGTTGCTTTTGGCGACTCTGATACCCTGACGCAGGCCGGTCCGTTCGATCCGACCGTGCCCGGCACGCACTTCCAATTGGGACACTTGCATCCGCTCACGCAAACGACCGAGGAGCTCAAGGACATCATGGGCCGGCTGGGGTTCACCGTGGCCGAGGGGCCCGAGGTGGAAGACCGCTGGCACAACTTCGAGGCACTGAATATCCCGGCCGAGCATCCGGCCCGCGACCCGTTGGATAACTTCTATCTGGCCGTTGCCGGCAAAACGGCCGGCAAGTCGGTGGAAGACGGCGCCTGGCTGTTGCGGAGCCAGACCTCGACGGTTCAGATTCGGGTGATGGAGAAGGTGCCGCCGCCGGTTCGCGTGATCTCGGTGGGTCGGGTGTATCGACCCGACACGGCCGACGCCACCCACTATCCGATGTTCCATCAAATTGAAGGCCTTTTGGTCGACCGCCACGTTACCATGGCCGACCTGAAGAGCGTGTTGCGTCTGTTCGCGACCAGTTATTTCGAGGACGACGTCCACATCCGTTTCCGTCCGTCGTTCTTCCCCTTCACCGAGCCGAGCGTCGAGGTCGACATGAGTTGGCACGGCGGCTGGATCGAGATGGGCGGCGCCGGCATGGTCGACCCGAACGTGCTCCGCGCGGTCGGCTACGACCCGGAGGAAGTTACCGGATTGGCCTTCGGCCTGGGCGTCGAGCGGATCTGTGCCCGGCGTCACGGCGTCGGCGACATACGCGAGTTCTTCAAGAACGACGTGCGCTTCCTCCATCAGTTTTGACGCTTTGCTACGTTTACACTGGGGACTGGTCCATTTTTCGGCCGGTTGATTGTCCATATTGCTGGAGCTGCAAGCCGAAAACATGGACCTGTCCCCTTTCGTGGCGATTGCAAGAGACATTGTTCGGCTGGGAAATGGATCGGTTACCGACTGACCAACGTTACCCGCCCCGAGGACGGGGCGGCTCGAACCCGCGTGAAATTCACCTTGGCTCTTGCCCCTCGACTCTCGACCTTCGACCTTCAACCCTCTTGATTGACCATGATCGTTTCCTGGAATTGGCTCAAGCAGTATGTGCTATTGGATATGCCGCTTGAGGAACTCGAACAGCGGTTGATGATGTCCGGGCTGAACCACGAGGGGACCGAAGAGGTGGCCGGCGACATGGCCGTCGACCTCGAAGTTACCAGCAACCGGCCCGACTGCCTGGGCCATATCGGCGTCGCCCGCGAAGTGGCCGTGCTCTGGGAGCGTGAACTCAAGCTGCCGCCGGCCGAGCCGAGCGAAGGCGCGGCGCCGGTCGACAAGGCGGTCAAGGTGCGAATCGACTGCCCCGAGCTGTGCTGCCGCTACACGGCCCGGGTCGTGCGAGGCGTGAAGGTTGGCCCCAGCCCGTCCTGGATGACCCGGCGGCTGGAAGCCGTGGGAATCATGCCGATCAACAACGTGGTCGATATCTCCAACTACGTGCTAATGGAGTGCGGCCAGCCGCTGCACGCCTTCGACTTCGGCAAGCTGCAAGGCGGCCGGATAATCGTCCGCCAGCCGCATCCCAAGGAGACGATCGAGGCGATCGATCACAAGACCTACGAGCTGGAGCCCGGCATGTGCATCATTGCCGACGGCGAGAACCCGGTCGCGATCGGCGGCGTGATGGGCGGAGCGGTCACCGAGATTGCGTCGCGGACGACCGACATCCTGGTCGAGGCGGCCGAATTCGATCCGGTCTCGATCCGAGGCACGGCCCGACGGCTTAACCTGCACAGCGATTCGTCCTACCGCTTCGAGCGCCGCGTCGACTCGGAAGCGATCGATTGGGCCAGCCGACGCTGCTGCCAGTTGATTCTCGAACTGGCCGGCGGCGAGCTCTGCCAAGGCGTAATCGACGTCGGCCCCAAGCCGCCCAAGCGGGAGCCGGTCGCCTTGCGTTTCTCGCAATTGAAGCGCGTGCTCGGCATCGACGTTCCCGCGGATCGGGTGCGAGAAATCCTCGTGGCCTTGGGTAACGCCGAGACTGGGGCCGACGCCCAGCGGGTCGAAGTGATTCCGCCCAGTTGGCGACGGGACCTGACGCGCGAGGTCGATCTGGTCGAAGAGGTCGCCCGAATACACGGCTACGAGGAAATACCCGAGGACGTGGGCGTGCCGATGGTCTCCAGCACCCGCACGCACGAGGATCGCGTATTGGCCAAGGTCCGCCACGTGCTGACAGCCCTGGGGTTCGACGAGGCGGTCACCATCAGCGTGGTCGATGAGGAATCGTCCGAGGCCTTCAGCCCTTGGACCGA
>CAZDHN010000357.1:0-7056 GCA_964505115.1 uncultured Planctomycetaceae bacterium | reverse complement strand
AGGTGTTGGCTTGGGCTCTCGGCCGGGTTGGCGGTCGTGCTGCTCATGGCCGGCTTCGCCATCGCCATAGGTAGCGTGGCGAACCAGCTCACCTGGATAGTCTCGATGATTTTGTTCGGAATAACCTTCGCGCTCGGCTGGTGTTGGGCGGCCTTGGCATCGGCCTATTGCCTGGCCATCATCCGCGATACGGCCGAGGGTTGCGATCAAATCGAAAACTGGCCCGAGCCGGCCTTCGTCGATTGGATGTTCGATGTCTTCTACTTCTTCAATGCGTTGTGCATGGCCGCGCTGGTGGCCATGGGCGCGGGCTGGTTGTTCGAGCAGATCGGATGGACTCCGGCCATTGGGACGGTTGGCGGAATCTTCCTTGCCTTTCCCGTCGTGTTGCTCTCGATGCTCGAAATGAACTCACCGCTAAAGCCCCTGTCGCTGCCCGTGCTGCAAAGCCTCCTGGAGCATTGGCGGGGCTGGGTTGTCTTCTACGCCGAGTCAGCCATGCTGATGCTGCTGACCGGCCTCGTGCTTGAGGCGGCTGCCGTCATGCTTCAGTGGGTCGGGTGGTTCGTCGCGCTGCTTGTCGCCTCGTTCGCCCTACCTGCCCTGATGATGATCCAAGCCCGACTGCTCGGCCGGCTCGTCTGGTATTGCGGCGGCAAGAAAATACCCAGGCAGACGTGAGCGATTGCCTGTCGGCCTTCGCGCTACTCGTTGTTCGATAGCCGCCAACGGAAGTTGGCGGTTGCCCTAACCCGCATTGTATTACCAGCCTCAAAGGTCGTTAAGTTTCTGACGAAGTTCTCTGGTCGATTGGCCGTAATGCCTTACTGGAAAAGGGGTTAGGGACCAGGGGCGAGTGAACCACCGTCCACCGAGGGCTTTTCTCGCCCCTGGTCCCTGGCCCCTAACCCCTTCCCTGAAAACTGGTTGGCCGTACACAACGCTACCCGTCCTTACACTTTGAGTACTAACGAGAGAATATCCACGTTTTTTTATTCGCGAATATTGACACGCGAATAATATTTCGTATATTGGGGTTCACTTGGATTCACTGTCTGCAAAATGGCGGAATACCAAATATCGATGGCCAGTACGATTGAGAAGAACGACTCAGGCTGGACGTTCCTTACGAACCACGCTCACGTCCTGATTTGCCTGGCAAGGTCCTCCTCCATGCGCATGCGCGAGATTGCCGAAGCCGTGGGGGTCACCGAAAGGGCGGTTCAGCACATCGTTGCCGAACTAGATGCGGCCGGCTACATTGATCGTGTGCGGGACGGACGCCGCAACGTATATCAGGTTCACATGGACAAGCGTTTGCGGCATCCGCTGGAAGAGCATCGGAAGATTGCCGGTCTGGTCTCCTTTATAAACGACGGGCTTGCAGAGGAGTGAGCCTTACCGCGTGCCCGGGATGTGCGTTATCCCCGAAGGGCGTTATCAAAAACAAATCGAGGATTTTCATACGGGAAGATCCCTTACGACGGAAACATTCTCCAGAAAAGGAAACGAAAAATGGCATCCAAGAACAAAAAATTGAACGACTGGGTAGCTGAAGTTGCCGAGATGTGCCAGCCGGACAACGTGGTCTGGTGCGACGGCTCCAAGGAAGAATACGACCGGCTGATGAAGCAGATGGTCGAAGTCGGCGCGACCGTCAAGTTGGACGAAAGCAAGCGCCCCAACAGCTATGCGTTCAACTCTGCCCCTTCGGATGTTGCCCGCGTGGAAGCCCGGACGTATATCGCCTCCGTAAAACAGGAAGACGCCGGCCCGACCAACAATTGGATCGATCCGGTTGAACTCAAGAAGACGATGAGAGAACTCTATACGGGTTGCATGAAAGGGCGGACCTTGTACGTGATTCCGTTCTCCATGGGACCGCTCGGTTCTCCGATCGCCAAAATCGGCGTGGAGATCACCGATTCGCCTTACGTTGTGGTGAACATGCACATCATGACGCGGGTGAGCACAAAAGTTCTCGATATTCTCGGCGAAGACGGCGAGTTCATTCCCTGTTTGCATTCCATCGGCGCGCCTCTGGAACCGGGCCAAGAAGACGTTGCCTGGCCCTGTGCGCCAATTGAAGAGAAATACATTGCTCACTTCCCCGAGGAGAACCTGATCTGGTCGTACGGTTCCGGTTACGGTGGGAACGCTCTTCTGGGCAAGAAATGCCTGGCCTTGCGAATTGCTTCCAACATGGCCCGCAACGAAGGCTGGATGGCCGAGCACATGCTCATTCTGCGGCTGACCAATCCCCAAGGCAAGCAGTTCCACATCGCCGCCGCGTTCCCCTCCGCCTGCGGCAAGACCAACCTGGCCATGCTACAGTCGACCGTGCCCGGTTGGAAGGTGGAAACGCTTGGCGACGATATCGCCTGGATGAAGCCCGGCCCAGACGGCCGGCTCTACGCCATCAACCCGGAATTCGGATTCTTCGGTGTTGCGCCGGGGACCAGTGAGGACTCGAACCCGATGGCCTTGGCCAGCGTTAAGGAGAACGCCATCTTCACCAACTGTGTCGTGACCGACGACAACGACATCTGGTGGGAAGACATGGGCGTGGAGTGCAGCGGTGGAACGGACTGGAAAGGCAAGCCGTTCAAGCCCGGCATGGTCGACGCTGACGGGAAGAAAGTGAACGGCGCGCATCCCAACTCCCGTTTCACGGCCCGAGCCTCTCAGTGCCCGGTGATCTGCGACGACTGGGAGAACCCGGCCGGTGTTCCAATCGACATTTTCGTATTCGGCGGCCGTCGCTCCACGACCGTCCCCCTGGTGCATCAGGCATTTGATTTTGACCATGGTGTATACATGGGGGCAACCGCCGCTTCGGAAGCCACCGCGGCCGCTCTGGACGTGAAGTCGGCGATGCGTCGGGATCCGTTCGCAATGAAGCCGTTCATCGGCTATCACGTGGGCGACTACATGAAGCATTGGTTCGACATGGGCGATAGTCTTGGCGACAAGGCTCCCCAGTGCTTCTATGTGAACTGGTTCCGCAAAGACGACGAGGGAAAATGGCTCTGGCCCGGCTTCGGCGACAACAGCCGCGTGCTGAAATGGATGTGCGAACGGGTCGAAGGCAAACTGGACGCCGTGGAAACTCCAATCGGTCTGATGCCGTGCGAAGGCGATCTCGATGTCTCGGGGCTCGATGTGCCGGCCGAGGACATGGACGAACTGATGCGTGTCGACATCGACGCCTGGCGGGAAGAAATCCCCATGGTCGAAGAATTCTTCACCTCGTTCGGCGACAAGCTACCCGCCCGCCTGACCGAGCAACTCAGTAAGCTCAAGGCACGCTTGGAGAAGTAGTCGCGCTCTAACCGCATGAAGTACGACGGGCTTGGAGGCCCGTCGTACGGAGCGGGTAGCCATTTGGCTGAAGTGTTACGGAGTATCGCCGGCGGGATGAGTTTCCCGCCGGCGCTCGGCCGCGGCCACGGCTTCTCCAGCCGGGCGACGTGATCGTCAAGTGGAACGACGAGCCGATCAACGACCCCGCCGACCTGAGCCTCGCCGTAGCCCGAACCAAGATCGGCTCCCAAGCAACCGTCACCCTACTGCGCAACGGCAAGCGCCTCGAAATCCCCCTAACCGTCGCCGAACGACCAGCGCTGGTGGAGCAGTAGAAGCGACGAGCCACAATTCGGGTGCCACTGCTGGCTTGCCCAGCAGTGTTTTCCGGAAACCACGCACAAAATAGGTGACTGTCCCCCGGTCCCCCGGCCCCCCGGCCCCGCCCCCGGCCAAATGAGCTTGGTATGCGCCGGTTGATGGTGACCGCCAAGGCGCAGGGCAAGCCGATCGGCGCGCCCGAGGCCGCCACGTTGGCCAAGATCGGGCGGGGCGAACAGCCGAACGCTTACGAACTGGCGATTCTCGGCGGCGAGAAGATGGCGCAGTTCCACCCGGACTGGCAGAAGCACCAGCGGGAGATGCAAGGGTTTGCCACGCTGGCGAGCGGCCCCCGAAGGTATTCGCCTTTCTGTCCAATAACTGCCTGAACTTCGTCTGGTTGAACACTGGCGATTGGCATTATTACGTTCGCGACGTATTTTCCGCTCAGCGGGTTTCCCTTGTTGCGAACATTGTTGCCAACAAAGGGGCCCGCCTGGAACTTACCCCCGTCTGCCACGTCGCATTTGCTTCCAGAACTATACAAGCGTCCAGACGTTGGAGCATCTATCACACTTATCATCAGATGTGTGCCCGCAGGTAGGTTGGTGGTGCCTCGAACCACTGGACGACCGTCACCGGAATCAATTGCCAGTTGAACCGTGACTTCGTCGGAGAATGTAGACTTCTCTTGGGACGGCATCATCCTTTTTTGAGGAGGCTTTTCAGAGGTGACCGGCGCCTGCTGGTCACACCCAACCGTCAGCAGGACGCCAAATGCCAGAACGCACCTACTCTTGTACATGGGTCCGCCCTCCCGGTTAGGGTTCGGTAGCACCGCTGAGTGACATTATATCCGGCGCGAAGGCAGTCAGAAACCCGCCACGTGCATAGTAACACCCCGTGGGCCGCATAGACACCCTGGAGTTCCGGAGTTCCGGGAGTTCCGGGGACAGAGTTCCGGGGACAGGGGACAGGGGACAGGGGACAGAGTTCCGGGCCGAACTGGAGCCCCGGGCGGCCGGGTGGCCAAAACGTGGCTTGAAAACCACGGGGTGTTTGGCTATGCTCGATACATTTGTTCAGGTACGAGTGCGTCAGATGCATGCCACTCGTGGGTTATAATGGCGGACACAGCAGCCCAGGCTCCTCGAACCGCAATCACACCCCCGATACCGAATGCCCCGCCACCAGTGGGGTGGAATTATAAAGGTTTTCCGGGGTCGCTTCTTGCCGCGGCTGTTGGCGTAATGCATACTAGAAGAGGGAGTCGATACAATACGGGGCGAAGTGGCATTGACATCTAGAGGGGTGCTTGCTACTTCACTATCTTATCTATTGGCCGGGTGGGGGTGTTGTGGACGATAGGCCGGCTTGCTAAGCTACGGCCTACGGGAATGCAACGTCGAGCAAGGGGAGAGGAAAATCATGGCGACTGCACAAAAGCCTCACACTACGATCACGCTGTTCGAAAATGACATCGAGCAACGCCTCCAATTCGTCTGCGACGATCACGACAGGTTTATCGTGACTATCAAAGAAGCTATCGATGCTTGCCGAGCGAACAGCGATCAATTGGGTTTCAAGGTCCAGTTCGAAGACCTCTTGGCTTTTCTTAGCACTTGGCTTGAGAGTCGCCACGGCCAGATTCGCTCGGCCAAAGTTACGATCCGCGAAACCGACCTTCTTTTTGTAGTGATGCAGAAGCATGTTCCCTTCGACCAGAAGCTCTCGGAAGACCTGACAGTACTGGATATTGAGGTCGCCAACGCTGCGCGGTTCAATTTGATCCGTCTAAATGTTCTGGCCATACCAGCGGTTTCTGAGGCATCCGCCTCTGCGTTCCTTTCGTCAGGGCAGGTCCTCGCGTATGCCAAGTAAGGACGCCCATATCGTGGCGGCCCGGCAGAATCAACGGGTCATCGACTATTTGGTGAAAGGCGATGCGGACTTCTCGGGCTGGGTGGTCACCGTTGCCTTTTACAAAGCTCTTCATGTCGTTGAGGCTATGTTCGCGGTCGATTTTCCCGAACAACCCCATACGGACACTCACGTCCAGCGTAACAATCTACTCAAGAGCCATCAATATTCGAACGTCTGGACACACTACCGCCCGCTATGGCAGGCATCCCTGATTGCCCGCTACCTGCAAGAAAATGAGAATACTCCGACTTACGAGGTTTTCTCGGAGTACATGCCACCTGAAAAAGTCCAATCGCTGATCCTATGTCATTACCTACGCCAGGTCGAACACAGCGCGGAAAAGCGCCTTGGCGAATCCGGTGTCTTTGCTCTGCCGGACTGATCCCGCGTGTGAGCAACACCGGCTCCACCCTACCCAGGAGGCCCGCTCGTGGTCTCGCGCCCGAGACGTGCCTGACCCGCGCCGCTGTCGGCCGTCCCCAAACTGGCAACGCGGAAGCAGCCTCATCGAGAAATTCGCGGCACCACTCAGCCCCGAAACGCCCCGCCAAGAACTCGCAGAAGAACTGATTCCCGAATTCTACGCCAACGCGGGTGGCAGCGATGATCTTCCGGGATCGGCTTCCCACTGGAGAAGACTCTTTCGGAAAATCGTCGGTGTTGCACACCGGGTAGCCCAGGTTCTCTGAAGCCGAGTCGCGTGGCGACGGGAGGTTGTTCGCCCGGGAGGGTGCGTGCTCGGCCTCTTGGGACTTCGATCACCGGTTCAAGAACCGCTGCTCCCCGTGGTTTTCTTGGACGAGTTCCGGAGTTCCGGGGACAGCATACATAACTATTTCGTTGGAGCCCGGTTTCGGGGAGAGCATACGCAACCACCGCAACCACCCACCCTCACAAAATCTCCACCGGGAACGCACCGGTTGCCCATAACGCTTCGGCGTATTTCACGCCGCAGGCGAGGCCGCGGTAGGCGGCTAGTTTTTCTTTGACGGTTTGGGATCCGTCGGGCGATTGGGGATCGTAGGGGCGGTTGCGTACGAAAGCCATCGTGCGGCCCAGCCACTCCATGGCGGCGGGCCATTGGGCGGTTACGCTTACGAAGGTGTTCGGCTCGAACCCGACCGTGTGGCCCGGACCGTTGTCGTAGGCGTAAATCCGCCGGACACCTCTTACGCCCTCGCGCTCGAGAATCCGGCCCGGCTGTCGCAAGGCCACCTCGCTTAGCACGGAGGCCACCTCATGGTCGGGATGACGGTCGCGTCGCCAGAGCATGAAGGCCATGTCGGGCCGAACGTCGGCGACCACTTCGGCCACGGCTCGCTTGCACTCATCGTTCACCTCGAAGTGCATCGAGGCGTATTTCAAAAACCGCACCTCCATGCCGCGCTCCGACGCCAGGCGGACGTTGGTCGCAAGCAACTCATCCGCCCGGCCCTTGACGGGCGACCAACTGGTGTAATCGCCTATGATGTTGAGGATGACAACACGATAGTTCTTCTGCACGGCCGA
>CAZDHN010000356.1:0-7070 GCA_964505115.1 uncultured Planctomycetaceae bacterium | reverse complement strand
TTTTCACCCCGGTGGGTCGGACACTTACAATAACATGTTTTTCGACACGCGCATCGGCCGTTATGTGCTGTGGCACCGACCGCATCCCAAGATACACGCCGGATGGAGACGGGTTAACCGGCTTGTGGCGCGCATCGAGAGCGACGATCTATTGCACTGGGACTGGAACAGTGCGCGCTGCGTGCTCGATACCGACGACCGCGACGCACCGGCTCTGCGCGAGGTCGAGAGCACCAAGCCGCGATCGAAGAAGCGTGGCCGTAAGAAGCAGTTCTACGGCGTGACCGTGACACCGTATCAGGACTTCTACCTTGGCTTCGCTCAACTGCTGGACGAGTCGCGCAAGGTGCCGGGCTGGATGGATGTGCGGCTGCTGCACAGCTTCGACGGCATCGACTGGCGCCGCGAGCAACTCGACACGCCGCTTGTCGATTCCAACCCCGAGTTCGGCCATTGGGACAGCGGCCTGATCAGCTCCATCCCCGTCGGCACTCCCGTGCCCATGGGCGACAATCTCCACTTCTACTACGGCGCGTTCAACATGAGCCACGGCTACCAGATGATGACCAAGGATAAGACGGTCAAGATGCGGCTGGGCTTGGGCATCGTCAAGCGCGGCCGGCTGGTGGGCTACCATGCCGACGCGGACGAGGGCGAGTTGCTTACGCGGCCGTTCGTGCTGGACAAGCCGCGGCTGTTGCTCAACGCGAACGCGGCCAAGGGACAAGTGGTCGCGGCCCTTTCGCTCGGCGACGGTACGCCCGTGCCCGGATACACTAAAGACAACTGCGAGCCCATTCGAGCGGACGGGCTCGACATGCCCTTGCGCTGGAAGGGCAAGGCCGACCTGGGCGATCTGCTGGGCAAACCGATCCGGCTCCGCCTCGCCGCGCGCAATGCGGCGCTCTACGCGCTGCAAACCGCGGACTAACCAACTAACCATGAAGGAGAACATCGGATGACTTCACGAATCACTCTGTGTCTACTTCTGACAACAGTCTGTTGCACATCGGCCCTTGGCGCCGAACCGATCGAGATCGGCTCGCGGCTGGAACCGTTTGTAGATCGGCATTTGATCGCCGAACTAAAGGATGGCGCGGAACTGCAACTGCACCGGCCGGTCGCTCGCGAGGTGGCTCTGGTGCACGACGCACCGTGGGAAGGCAGCGCCTCGGGCTACCATACGGTTTTTCGGGACGGCGAGTTGTATCGCCTCTACTACCGCGGCTCGCACCTGGCCTTGGGCGAGAAGAGGCTGAGTGTGCCACATCAGGTCATCTGTTACGCCGAGAGCAAAGACGGCATCCACTGGACCAAGCCGGACCTGGGCCTGGTGGAATTCAAGGGTTCCAAGAAGAACAATATCATCATTGGCAAGAGCCCGGTCTCACACAACTTCGCGCCCTTCAAGGATACCAACCCGGCCTGCAAGCCCGACGAACGCTACAAGGGCTTGGGTGGGGGCTCCAGCGGGCTGCGGGCCTACAAGTCGGCCGACGGCATCCACTGGTCGCCCATCAGCGATAAGCCGGTGATAACCGAAGGGGCCTTCGACTCGCAGAATCTGGCCTTCTGGGATTCTACCCGCGGCGAGTATCGTGCCTATTGGCGCATCTTCACTGCCGGGGTAACGAGCCCGAAGGTCTGGAAACCCAGTGGCGGCCGCGACATTCGCACGGCGGCCTCGAAGGACTTTTCCGATTGGGGGCCGCACGCCGACCTGAAGTACACGCCCGGCCGGCTCACCCAGCTTTACACCAACCAAATCAACCCCTACTACCGCGCCCCGCACATCTTCCTGGGCTTCCCGACGCGTTACATTACCGACCGAGCGCTGCTGAGCCCGTTGAACGAACGGATCGCCAAGCTTTCCAAGCGTTACGGGACCGACTACACCGACACGGGGTTCATTACCAGTCGCGACGCGGTCCATTTCAACGTTTGGCCGGAAGCTTTTATTCGCCCCGGTGCGCAGACCGGCTCGCGCTGGGCGTATGGCAACAAGTACACGGCTTGCGGCATGGTGGAGACCCGGTCGAACATACCGGGGGCAGCCAACGAGTTGTCCTTCTACAGCTCGGACGACGGCTACTGGCGCGACCACGTAACGCTGCGGCGTTTCAGCCTGCGGATCGACGGGTTCGTCTCGGTCGCGGCTGGGATGTCGGGCGGCGAGTTGCTGACCAAGCCGCTGGTGTTTGAGGGCGGCAAGTTGGAGATTAACTTCGCCACCTCGGCAGCCGGCAGCGTGCGCGTCGAGATACAAGACGCCGCCGGCAAGCCGATCAACGGCTTCACTCTGGCCGACAGCGCCGACCTGTTCGGCGACGACCTCGACCGTCAGGTGAGTTGGAAAGCCGGCCCGGACGTGAGCAAGTTGGCCGGCAAGCCGGTCCGGCTGCGATTCGTTCTGAAAGACGCGGACTTGTATTCGATGCGGTTTCGCTAAGGCATGTATTCATCACGCTGGAGCGTAGCGATTACGGTACGCCCGCTTGATGATCTTTGCAAAGTCCATGCGCGGATCAAGGGGATTTCGCCGGGGAACCGGGCTTCGCCCTCGATCATGGACCATGCAAGGATGCCGCGGAAACGTGTTAGCCCCGTCGCCCGCGACGGGAAGAGTAGTACAAACCGTCCCCGTTTGCCGGTCGCGGGCGACCGGGCTAACTCTCCAGGTGCCGCGAGTCATTGACGGCAGACGAGGACGGGATTATTATTGGACACTGATCGTGGAGTGCGACAACGGCTGCAATATCAATTCAACGAGGTGTGCAACGATGTATCGAAATTCACTCGGATTATGCGGAAGCTTGACGCTCGCTCTTGTTTCGCTTCTGGTGGCGGGGTCGGCATCGCGGGCGACGTGTGCCGAAAACGACGACAAACAGGCAGGGCAACTACGCCTCGGCTGGGCATCGGCCGACTTGACGCCTGATGAGCCCGTCGTCCTCACCGGCTTCTCGCGAGCCCGTGTTTCCGAAGGCGTCTTGGACCCGATCACCGCGACGGTCCTCGCCGTCGAGTCGGTCAAGGACGGCAAACCGGCCGGCATGGTGATAATGGTCTCCTGCGATTTGATCGGCATCAGCGACGAACTGCGAGGCCGGGTCCGGGCGATGGTCAAAGAGTTGTTGCCTGAAATCGACGAAGACAGTATCGTCCTCAACGCGACGCACACCCACGCCGCGCCGGAAACGCGCACGAAGCCCGATCTGGCCAAGAAGCTCGGCAAGCTCGGCGTGGATATGCCCATGGCCTGGTCGCGTTGGGGTATGGACCTGGGGGCGATGCCGCCGCTTGATTATGTGGAATTCGCCGGCAAGCGGATTGCCAAAGCCGTCGAACAGGCGTGGAAGAACCGCAAGCCCGGCGGCGTGAGTTTCGGTTTGGGCCATGCCGTGGTGGGACACAATCGCTTGACGGCCTACGCCGACGGCAAGTCGCGAATGTATGGCGGCACCGACCAGCCCAACTTCAGCCATATCGAAGGATACGAAGACCATTCGGTCGGTTTGCTGTATACCTGGGATGCCGACCGCAAGCTGACCGGCGTGCTGATCAACGTTGCCATACCGTCCCAGGCGAGCGGCGGTTCCCGAATATCCGCCGACTTCTGGCACGACACGCGAATCGAGCTTCGCAAGCGCTTGGGAGAGAAGCTCTTCGTCTTCCCGCAGTGTTCCGCCGCCGGCGACCAGTCGCCAAGTATCCTTGTGGGGAAGAAGGCCGAAAGCCGCATGGAGCGTCTGACGGGCAGAAACCGCCGCCAGCAGATCGCCGTGGCGATTGCCGACGCGGTGACCTCCGTTCTGCCCGTCATGGAGCAGGCCATCGAGTACAATCCGGTTTTCGCCCATCGCATGGAACGGGTGCCACTCAGCCGGCGGCGACTCAGCGAAGAAGATATCAAAACGCCCAGAAGCACGCACCATCGACCTCAACTCGAAACGGTGGAGCAGGCGTTCGAGCGGATGCTGGAGGAATACCGAACGATGCGCGACAAGATCGAAAAGCAACCCGAACTTAAGCAGAAACGCGGCTGGTTCAACGGTATCACCGGTATTTATTGGCGGATGTCGCGGGCGTCGAGAGTGCTGGACCGCTTCGAGCTACAGAAGACGCAGCCCAAGGTGCCGGTTGAAGTCCACGTGATCCGGCTTGGCGACATGGTAATCGCCACCAACCCCTTCGAGTTGTACCTGGATTTCGGCATCCAGATGAAAGCCCGTAGCAAGGCGGTGCAGACGTTTGTGGTTCAGCTTGCCGGCGGTGGCAGCTACGTACCGACCGAGCGGTCGGTGGCCGGAGGCGCTTATGGGGCGATTCCCGAGAGCACCGAGGTGGGTCCCAAAGGCGGTCGCGAGTTGGTCGAACGAACCCTGGAGTTAATTGACTCGCTCTGGGTAAAGAAGTGAATGGCTCCCCGGTTTCCCCAAAGCAACGGTTGCGGTTAGACGGTGTGACCGAGCGGCAACGCAACCGCCAGCTTCCGCTGACGGCTATTGCAACTGAGGTGGCAATACGATCCCCCGTCGCGCCCGTGCGACGAATGCTTGCTTCTCAAACGCCGTAAGTCCTTGCAGGGCAAGGCCGGCAGCCCCAATGGGGGGAACGGGCTTTCGAGCCGGGCCCTGCTCGACAGCACGTCAGTTGAGGTCGCCAATTGACTCGCCTAGCCAAGCGAAGTTATTGTAGAAGTAGTTCTTTGGACCGAAAAGCCGCACTTCTTCCCAGCCAGAGTGCGGGTGTGATTCCATTTCAACATCGATTCAGGGCGAGATCCCATCTTCCGACACAGATCACAACACGAACCTTCGATCGAGCCGCGGGTTGCGCTGCGGAACGCCGTTCGGGGGCCGTTCAAGCTGCTTGGCTGCTTGACGGCATGCTGGCTAAGCATTCTGGCGGTTAGCCCGGCCGAGGCGCAAGTGGCTGCTTCGGGACCTCCTTCGCAGCCGGTGAAGGCGGCCGAGATTTATCAGCATCGGCTGAAGGTGGAGCGGGCGTTTGTGGGGACGGTGATTCCAACTCGCGTCAGCCAGGTGAGCAGCACGGTCCAGAGTCGGGTGATCGAGATGTTCGTCGAGGCGGGCGACCGCGTGAAGAAGGGCGATAAGCTGGCCCAGTTGCGCACGCGGACGTTTCAGATTGAATTGGAGGTGGCCAAGGCCGAACTGAAACTGCTCGATCATGAGTTGCGGCGTTTGAACGTGGCCCTGCCAAAGGAACTCAAGCAGGCCCAGGCTCGAATGATGGCGGCCGAGGCGCTGAAGGATTTCACCAAGGCCCGACTCGGCCGCAATCAAACCCTCTCGAGCGATCATGTGATCAGCAAGGACGCACTGGACGAGATCATCTCCACGACAACGGGCGCCTTGAAGCTGTTCGAGGAAAGAACCATCGGTTGGGAACTGGCCGAGGCAACCATGCCGATCGATATCAACCGGGCGGAAGCCAGGCTGAAGGTACAGGAGGAGAAGATTGCTCGACTCGAGGACGACATCGCCGAGCACACCATCCTGGCACCGTTCGACGGTTACGTGACCAAGGAGTACACCGAAGTCGGCCAGTGGATTGCCATGGGCGATCCGGTTGTCGAAGTCATTGAAGTCAACAAGGATAGCGAAGTCGAGATTCAGATTCCCGTTTCGGAATCGTATATCTCGCACTTGAAGGTCAGAAGCTCGGCGGACCAAGCGGGCACCGAGACGATCCGCGTGGAGGTTCAAGCCCTGCCGGGCGTGGAGTTCCAAGGCGAGGTTGTGGATATCGTGCCCCAGGCCGATCTCAACGCCCGAACGTTCCCGGTGAACGTGCGGCTGATAAACCGGCAGGGTCCCAACGGGATGTTGCTGAAGCCGGGCATGATGGCCCGCGTGACGTTGCCGGTGACGGAAATCCGCGACGCCATGCTGGTTCCCAAGGACGCCCTGGTCTTGGAGGAAGGCAAGGTGACCAGGGTTTGGGTGATTCGCAAAGGCCCGGATTTCGACAAGACGAAGGTGGGCCAGGCCGTGCCGGTTCCCGTCTCGCTTGGCGAGCCCGACGGAGATTGGATCCAAGTTCGCCCGCTGGACGCGAACACGCGCGAACTCCTACAACCGGGAGGGATCGTGATCATCGAGGGCAACGAGCGAATCAACCCGACACTGCCGGCAAGAGCGGTTAAGACTGTCAAGTATGGCGAATCTTCATGAGACTGATCGAAGCATTCGTCCGAAATCCGGTGAAGGTCTCCGTTGGCGTGCTGCTTGTCGCGCTATTCGGAATCATCGCCGTGATGCGGATGCCGATGCAGCTTACGCCGGAGGTGGAGATCCCCAAGATTTCCATCGAAACCCGCTGGCCAGGCGCCAGCCCTCATGAGATCGAACGCGAGATAGTACAGGAGCAGGAGGAACAGCTTCAGAGCGTCGAGGGCGTCACCAAGATGTCCAGCCAGTGCGCTAACTCGGTGGGCACGATCACGCTCGAATTCAAGGTCGGCTCCGATCTGTCAGAGGGCCTCTTGAAGGTCAACTCGCGCCTGCAGCAGGTGCCCGAGTATCCCGAAGAGGCCGACGAACCGATCATCAGCACATCGGACCCCCGGGCCAACGCGATCGCCTGGTTCATTCTCCGGCCTCGGGTAGCGTCACCAGAGGAAATCGAAGCCTTCCTGGTCGAAAACCCCGATTTGCGGGAATCGCTCCAGCCGGTGTTGGCGGCGCACAACTCCGGACTTAGAACCAGGCGGATTATGACGCTGGTTGAAGAGCATCCGGAACTGGTGGAGCGTTTGAAGTCGTTGCTGCCGCCGGAGATCGACGTTCCGGGACTCCGCCTCTGGGCCGAGGACTTCATCGAGGCCCGCTTCGAGCGGGTGACCGGTGTATCCAACGCCAACGTTTACGGCGGGCGTGAGGACGAACTGCAGGTGGTGGTCGATCCCACGAAGCTGGCCGCCCGGGGTGTTACCGTTCTCGACGTTCGCAACGCTCTACGAGCCGAGAACCGCGACATATCGGCGGGCGACATTTGGGAAGGGAAACGCCAGTACGTAATCCGCACACTGGGACGTTTTCGCA